>JAZQUO010000059.1:0-29697 GCA_045631325.1 Oscillospiraceae bacterium | reverse complement strand
AACCTTATCAATCTTTTGAGTATATACCGGCATCTGAAGGAAGTTTTTTGCGGCAAATTCGTTTACTGCTTTTCTGAAATCACCGATTTTGTCGGAATCAAGGCTCATTCCCGCCGCAAAAGGATGTCCGCCGTATCTTGTAAGATGTTCGGAAGCATAGCTTACCGCATCTATCATCGAGAAACCTTCAACGCTTCTTGCGGAACCTCTTGCTTCCTCGCCGTCGCTTGAAATAAGAACGCAGGGTTTTCCGGTGCGTTCAACAACTTTTGAACAAACGATTCCGATAACGCCGTGGTGCCATCCTTCTCCGTCAAGCACAACAACTCTGTCGTTGAGGATATCGGCTTTTTCGATGAACATTGCGTCAATATCCTTTGCAATTTCCTGTTCAAGCTGCTGGCGCTGGCGGTTCTGTTCGCAAAGGTCGGAAGCAAGCTGTTTTGCAAGTTCCTCGTCTTCTGTTGTAAGAAGTTCGGTTACCTGATATGCGGAACCGAGTCTTGCGGCGGAGTTGAGTTTAGGCGCAATTCCGAAAGCCACCATATCCGCGGTAAGCTGTTTTTCGGAAAGTCCGGTTTCTTCAAGAAGCGCCCGAAGACCCATATTGGTTGTTTCGCTTATAAGAGAAAGTCCCTGGCGGACAAGAATTCTGTTTTCACCGGTAAGGGGAACAATATCCGCAATGGTACCTATGCAGATAAGATCCGCATACTGTTCGATAATTCCCCAACCGTTGTCGTTTTCAAGAGCGCAGACAAGTTTGAATGCAACGCCAACTCCCGCAAGTTCTTTATAAACAAGGCTTTCGTTTTCGTCTTCTCTGTGGGGGTCAACTACCGCAACCGCATCCGGAAGGATTTCTCTCGGTTTATGGTGGTCGGTTACAACAACGTCGATTCCGAGGAAAGAAGCATAGTCGATTTCGTTGATTGCGGAAATTCCGTTGTCAACGGTTACGATAAGGTCCGTTTCCTTTGATGCAATATAATCGATTGCTCCTTTGTTGAGTCCGTAACCTTCCGTTTCTCTGTCCGGAATATAATACCAGACGTCGCATCCGATGGAAGCGAGATAATCATAAAGGAGGACCGTTGCGGTCATACCGTCGCAGTCATAGTCGCCGTAAACACAGATTCTTTCGCCTTCATCAAGCGCTTCGTTGATTCTCGCCACCGCCTTATCCATATCACGGTACGCCATAGGATCGGTGAAAGGAATTTCCCTTGCAATAAAATCAGTCGCTTTTGCGGGGGTATCAATTCCTCTTGCAACAAGAACTTCGCTTACAAGAGCGGGAACGCCCAGTTCCTCTTCAATATGTTTTGCTTTTCCGGGATTCCCCGGCATAAGTTTCCATTTTTTCATATCCCGTAACCTCCGCAATTAAAAAACATTAAGCCATTATAATTAAAAATATATTTAAATAATTATATCACCATATCCGCTTTTTTTCAATGGAAAATTACAAAATCTGCTCTTCGACAAAAAAACTCCCGCGGTTTCCTGCGGGAGTTTTTGATGGTTTTTTATTCGCCTTCTGAAGAGGAGTTTTCGCTTGATTCCGCTTCGGAAGAAGTTTCTTCGGAACTGTTTTCTGCGGAAGTTCCGGCGTTTTCGCCTTCCGCCATTTCCTGTTCCATATAGTCCTGCTGTATCTCGTCATAATCGAAATACTGGGTCTGGTTAAGGGACTGCATATCGGAAACCTCGAGGTCATCCGGAAGTTCGTCCGCGGGAATTCTTCTTACCGCTTTGATAATAAATTCTCCGTTTCCGATTTTTTCAAGATCGTAATAAAGATATTTATCCGGAACGGATTCGGAAGAACCGTCCTCACTTACGTTCCAGAGGGTGGTCGGGGCAACGTAACCGACAATAAGGGTATAGATATTTCCGTTTTTTGTGATCTGAACAACTTCCGGAACATAGGAAGCGGTCTGTCCCATTATCGGAACGGAATAGGTTTTTGTTTCCTCGTTGTAAAGATAGAAGAAATCGTAACCTTCCGCCATTGTCTGGTGTTTAAGGGAAATTCCGTCGCCGTAAAGGCTTTTTGCCGCAACGTCAAGGTCGGAAGCGGGAACAAGAAGCATTCCCTGTTCGTCGTAATCATATTTTGTGCGGTTTTCAAGAAGAGTTGACCAGAGAGCTGTTTTAAGAATAAAAACTTCCTCAAGCTGGTTCGGGTCTTCAAAAGCCGCCGGGTCAAGCATAAGAAGCGGATAAATTTTCCATTCAAAAGCTTCCTTCTGTCTTGTGTTGTCAAGAACGCGGATTCCGAGATTTACAAGAACGGAACAAAGGCTTATGGTTCCGATTATTGCAAGCCCGATGAGCACCGCTCCGATTGTTGCCGCATACTGATGTTTTCTTTTTTTGCTGATGTATTTTTTGGCGTTCGGGAAAAGAGGTTTCTTTTTGTTTTCGTTCTTTTCTTCAAGAAGATCGACCACAACAACTTCTTCCTCCGCTTTTTCTTCAGATTCGTTTTCCGCATCAGTATCAGCTTTTTCTTCCGCTTCGGTTTCAGCTTTCTCTTCGTGCCCGGTTTCTTCCTGTTCCTCTTTTTTCTCTTCTTCGCCTACCGGAACAATTTCGCTTCCGGTATCAAGAGCAACAACTTCGGTGATCACAAAACCCGGATCGGCTTCTTCGGAAACCGCAAGAATATCCGGTCCGTTTTTTCTTTTGCGGTGTTTTTTTCCTTTTTCAGAAGCGATTATTTCTTCCTCTTCGCTGAAAAATCCCGCAAAGCTGTCCTCAAGTTCCGTTTCCGGAACTTTTATCTCGGGCTGTTTCCAGCCGCTGTTTTTTTCTGCCATGGATGTTTCCTTTCGTATATAAAACAAGTTTTTGATGTTATTAATATTTTCGCATATTAATAATAGCAAAAAACAAAGATTTTAACAAGTGCATTGAAAAATATTTACAAATTTTTAAAATCAAAAATCCTTTTACTCCTCTGTCGGTGCCATAAAATAATTGCACACAGCCAAAACTTGTTATATAATAATAACATTAAAGGAGGCGATTTTTATGGCAGGAAAAAGCGGAAGAATTTTCTTTATTGATGAAATCCGCGCCCTTGCGCTTATCGGAATGATAATCTATCATGCGGCTTATGACCTTTACGCAATTTTCGGAATTGATTTTGATTTCTATTCTGCCGGATGGGACACCCTTCAGATGGCTGTCTGCTGCACATTTATCGTAATTGCCGGAATTTCCTCAAGGCTCACCAAAAACGCGCTTAAACACGGTCTTGTTGTCCTCGGATGTGGAATGCTTATGACTCTCGGAACATATTTCTTCATGCCGTCCCAGGTAATATGGTTCGGCGTTCTTCATTTTCTCGGTACTTCAATGATAATCTACCATATTTTCAGAAAATCCGTCAAAAAAACTCCCGCTCTCCTTGGCGCGGTGATATCTTTTGCGGTATATCTTTGCCTTTACGGCCTTCCTTCCGGAAGCATTCTTTTCGGCAACGTTTTGGTTCCCTCCAACCTTTATTTTTCAAAATTCCTTGCTGTTTTCGGACTTCCGGGCGGCGGTTTCCGTTCCGCGGATTATTTTCCGCTTCTTCCCTGGTTTTTCCTTTTCCTTTTCGGATGCTATATCGGAAAATGGTTCAAGGAACGCAAGATTCCGGATTTTATGATGAATAAACACAGCGATTTTCTTTGCACCATCGGTTCCAACACCCTTGCAATTTATATTGTCCATCAACCGATAATCTACGGCGTTCTTACCGCGTTCTTCTGGGTAATGGAGAAAGGAACGGCAGTATGAATCCCGAAACCACATGTTGTTTCACCGGTCCCCGGCCCGCAAAACTTCCCATGAACGGAAACGAATTCACCCCGGAAATACTGGAACTGAAATCAAAGATCCGTCTTGCGGTAATCGATTCATATGATGAGGGCTTCCGTTTTTTTATAAGCGGAATGGCGGAAGGATTTGATGTTTTTGCAGCGGAAACCGTTCTTGAACTCAAAAACGAACTTCCCGGAATAAGCCTTGTTGCCGCTCTTCCCTATTCCGGAGCGCCGGAATCTCACCGCAAGGTCGTTTCTAACCGCATCAGAAAAATTCTTTCAAAAACGGATTTTGTAATCTCTCTTTCCGAAAATTACGTTCCCGGTTGCGAACACAGCCGCAACCGCTATATGGTCGAAAATTCCACAAGAATAATCGGTTTTTACAACGGTCTTTCCGGCGGTACCGCCCATTGCTGGAACCTTGCAATAAAAAATAATCTTGAAACGGTAAATCTTTATGAAAGCATATAACAGTCCAAAAGGCCTTCTTTCCGCGCTTCTGGCAATCATCATCGTTTTTGCCGCCGCGGTTCTTTACGAAAACGGAATAATAAACGATGAACTTTATTTAAAACTGATTTCCGCCGCAAGATCCGAAGTTTCCGAATCTTCCGAAGTCGAAGTTCATTTCATCGACGTCGGTCAGGCGGAATGCATTCTTATAAAAGCCTCCGAAAAGACAGTTCTTATCGATGCGGGCGATATCGGATACGGAAAAACCATCGAACGCCATCTCCGGATGGAAGGCGTTCTTGCAATCGATCTTTTTATTGCTACCCATCCCCATTCCGACCATATCGGTTCCGCTTCGGAAATTCTTAAAAAGTTCCCTGTTTCGGAAGTTATGATCCCGGAAATCCCTGAAGAATTTCTTCCGGCGACTTCTCTTTTTGAAGAATTTCTCAGAACCCTTTCCCAAAAGAACTGCCTTGTTTCATATTCCGAAAACGGAAGAAAAATCGAACTTGGAAAAGGCGCCGTTCTCGAAATCCTCGGTCCTGCGGGATATTACGGCGACAACCTTAACAATTATTCGGTCATTTCAAAACTCACCTTCGGCGAAACAAGTTTTCTTTTTACCGGCGACGCAGAACAGGAAGCGGAAGAACTTCTTCTTTCCTCCGGTGCGGATGTTTCCTGCACCGTTCTCAACGCAGGCCACCACGGAAGCTCCACTTCCGGTTCCGCCGCATTCCTGAAAGCCGCAAACCCCGGATATGCTGCAATTTCCTGCGGTTTCAATAACGATTACGGCCATCCCCACAGAGAAACCATTGCCGCGTTCAAGGAAGCAGGTATCAGATATTACCGCACGGATTTTGACGGAAGCATCATCTTCGGCTCCGACGGAAAAAATATCACCGTATCAACAAAGGACTGATTTTTCAATGGAAATTTATATTCTTGACAGAATCGAAAACGGAATTGCCGCAATCGAAAATTCAGACAAAGCAATGATGTACGTTTCCGCAAGCCGCCTTCCCGAAGGAGCAAAAAGCGGCGATTGCTTTACTTTCGAAAAAGGAAACTTTATTCCCGCTCCGGAAGTTTCCGAAAAACGCAGAACGGAAATAAAATCTCTTTTAAGTAAAATAATTGCCGAAAAATAAGTTTGCGGCTTTTAATTTATAATTTTTTATTTTATCATCACAATCTGCACACTATGTGATGATAAAATTCAGTCAGCACTTAATAAGAAAGGAAGCTGTTTTAAAAATGAGCAGAATTCTTATCGTTGACGATGAGCTTCGCGTACGCGACCTCATCAAGAAATATGCCAAATTCGAAGGATACGAAGTAAGCGAAGCCGGAACCGGTATTCAGGCTATCGAACTTTGCAGAAACCATGAATTCGATATTATAATCATGGACGTTATGATGCCGGAACTTGACGGTTTCTCTGCCTGCCGTGAAATCCGCAAGTTTTCAAACGTTCCGATAATCATTCTTTCCGCAAGGGGCGAGGAATATGACAAGGTTCACGGTTTTGAATCCGGCGTTGACGATTACGTTGTAAAACCCTTCTCCCCGAAGGAACTCATGATGAGGATCGGCGCAATTTTAAAACGCGGCGGAATCGCTCTTCCCGAAACGAAAGAAATTTATCAGCATGAAGGACTCACCGTTGATTTCACCGGAAGACTTGTTGTTGTTGACGGAAAACCCGTTGATATGTCCCCGAGGGAATACGATCTTTTCTTCTTCCTTGTCAAAAACCGCGGAATCGCTCTTTCCCGCGAAAAACTCATCAACGAAGTCTGGGGTTACGATTTCCTCGGCGACGACAGAACCATCGACACCCATATCAAACAGCTCCGTAAGATTCTCGGCCAATACAGCCGCTGCATCTCCACCCTGAGAGGAGTTGGATATCGCTTTGACGAGTGATAAAATTTCAATCCGCTGGAAGCTTTGCGCATATTTCATTTTCTTTGCGTTTTCAATGCTTCTTGTTCTCTGGCTTTTGCAAACCGTTCTTCTTGACAGCATTTATGCCCTTTACACAAAGGAAACAATGAAAGAACACGCAAAAATCATTTCCGAAAACATCGATAACCCGGAACTTGACAGCCTTTTGATTTCAATAAGCCAGGAAAACGAACTTTCGGTTTTTCTTCTTAACGAAGACGGAGTAATAAAAAGCGCAACGGAACGTTCCACAAGCATCCGTTTTGACCGGGCTTCAAAGGGAATGTTCGAATATTGGGAACTTGCTTCCGAAAACGACGGAACGTATATAACCGAAGTTGAATCCACCGGCGTTTTCACCGACAGCGGAATTTATCTTGAATATGACCCAAGCCATTTTAAAGGCAACGTTCCGAAAAGGAACGATTACAACAGCCTTATTGTCGCAAAGGAAGTTGAATCCTCAGGCGGGGAACGTTCTCTTCTTGTAATTGTTTCAAGAATAGAACCGATTTCGTCAATAAGCACCGTTCTTCGGATTATTCTTTCTGTTGCTGTAATAATTTCCTTCGCAATAGGCATAATCCTTGCATATATTGCGTCAAAAGGTCTTGCAAGTCCGATAAAAAAACTTTCGGATTCCGCAAAACACCTTGCAAACGGAGATTATGAAGTTGTTTTTGAAGGCGGAGGCTGCCGCGAACTTACCCAGCTTAGCGAAACGCTTAACAATTCGACCCAGAAACTCCGCAAAACCGACAAACTTCGGAAGGAACTTCTTGCAAACGTAAGCCATGACCTTCGGACTCCCCTTACCATGATCGGCGGTTACGGCGAAATGATGCGCGACATTCCCGGAGAAAACAATTCCGAAAACATCCAGATAATAATCGACGAAACAAAGCGTCTTACAAAGCTTGTCAACGATGCTCTCGATCTTTCAAAGCTCCAGAGCGGTACTTTCAATTTCAGACCGGTAGTTTTCTGCATAACCGACGAAACTTCCGACATTGTAACGCAGTTTGAAAAACTTTCCGCCGGAAAAACCGATATCCGTTTTGAAAGCAATTGTGACGTTTTCGTAAACGCCGACGAGGTTCTTGTTTCCGAAGCTATTTACAACCTTATCAACAACGCCGTTATCCACGGCGGCGAAGGAATCAGCATAAATGTCCGCCAGACTGTGATCTGCAACAATGTCCGGATTTCCGTAAGCGACAACGGCCGGGGAATTCCTCCGGAAATGCTCGACGGAATCTGGGAGCGTTACCAGAAAGGACTTGGCGGCGGCGCAGGGCTTGGTCTTGCAATAGTCAGCACCGGAATAAAAATGTGCGGCGGAATTTGCGGAGTTCAAAGCGAACTTGGCAAAGGCAGCGAATTTTGGTTCGAACTTCCGGTTTTTAAAGATTAAAACAAAAATCCCTCCGGATTTCCGGAGGGATTTTTTATATCCATATATAACTTTCTTTCGGGTCGCGTTTCGAATAGATTTCCGAAAGTTCCGAAATAATTTCTTCTTTCGGTCTTACGAATCTTTCATCATGGCTTATGAGAAAGAATTTTGCGGAAAGATTTTTGAGCACCGCAATTTCCTCTTTGAGCACCGAAGCATTGTAACAAACCTTTCCCTGTTTCATTGTTGAGTAAATTGCATCACCGAGGAAGGCATAATCTCCGGTTTCCATTCCGACAGAACCTTTTGCGTGGCTTGAAGGAAGCGGAAAAAGATGTATTTCAGCCCCGTCGTTTATAAAAACATCCTCATCTACAATTTTTCCCCATTTTGCATACTTAAAAGTGTTCGCACCGAGGTAAACATCATTCAGATCAACGTGCTCAAGGTTTCCCATGTGGTCCGGATGAAAATGTGAAATTACCGCATTCTTCGGTTTTTGAATTTTATTTAATGATATCGGAACTGATTCATCTACTCCAACATCAAAGATCCAGATAAACTCATCGCCCTCAACAATGCCGACGTCTGCCGAAAGTGGCTTTCCGGTTGCTTTGATGTAAGAAATCCTGTCGTTTATCTTTATGATTTCCGCCATATGCCCGCCTTACTGAACGTTCGGGTTGCCTTTGAATTTCATGAGCATCGGACGAAGTTCCGAAGCAAGATAAAGCGAACCCGCAACGACCAAAGCCTCGTCTTCTTTAAGATTTTCGAGCACTTCCGCAAGAGCTTCTTTTGCATTTTCTCTGATTGAAACTTTTTCGCAATATTTTTTTGCCATTTTGGCAAGTTCTTCCGGTTTCACCATTCTCGGATTCTGTACCGGAACGGTTATTACGTGCTCAAAATGCGGTGCAAGTTCCTCCATAACAGTTTCGCAATCCTTATCCGCCATCATTCCGCAAAGAAGAGTGCGTTTCTTCGGCAGAAACGCTTCAACATTTACTGCAAGAGCCTTTGCCGCCTGGGGATTGTGAGCACCGTCAAGAATAACTACCGGTTCTTTTGAGCAAAGTTCAAATCTTGCAGGGAATCTTGTTGCGGCAATACCTTCAACAAGGTGCTCATCCTTGATTACAAAATGCTTTTCTCTGAGAATACTTACCGCGGAATAAACCGTAAGAAGGTTGTTTATCTGGTGTTTTCCGCCGAGAGAAAGGGAAAGTTCGGTCTTTCCTACCAGGATATCCATTCCGGAAACGTCTTCGGAAACAAGTTTTGCTTTTCCGGCAGCTCCTGTCACAAAAGTTGCGTCAAGGTCTGCGCAGATGTTGAGCATGGCAGTAAGAACTTCCTGCTCCTGTCCCGGGGAAGTCAAAAGAGTGCATCCCGGGCGAAGAATTCCGCATTTTTCCGCGGTGATTTTTGCAAGAGTATCACCGAGAATTTCGGTATGATCAAGGCCGACTGCGGTTATGATCTGCAAAACCGGTTCGGGAACAGTGTTTGTTGCATCAAATCTTCCGCCCATTCCCGCTTCGAGCACGACAAAATCGCAATTTTCCTCCGCAAACCAAAGCATTGCGCAGGCGGTAGTGATTTCGAAAGCATTGAGCACAATTCCCTGCTCAAGAAGAGCATCCGCCTCTTTTTTAACCGTTTCGACGATTTTCGCAAGGCGTTTTTTGCCGATCATTTTTCCGTTTATCATCATTCGTTCACGGAATTCGAGCACATAGGGAGAGATGTATCTTCCTGTTTTATAACCTGCGGTGCTCAGAACGGAAGCGAGCATTGCAACTGTTGAACCTTTTCCGTTTGTTCCGGCAACGTTTATACTCCGGAGCTTTTCCTGCGGATTTCCGATTCTTTCAAGGAGCATTTTCATCTCCTCAAGTGAAGGTTCTTTTTTGAACCGCGGAAAATTCGCGATATATTCAAGGCTTTCTTCAAATTCCATCGTTTTTTCCGCCTTTCATAATTAAAAGTTATAAGAGCCGCCGTTCCCGGCGGCTCTTTTCTGATTATTTCATTGCTGCAATGGATTCTTCGAGTTTTGCAAGTCTTTCTTTAAGTTTTGCAAGTCTGTCGCGTTCTGCTGCAACAACGTTTTCCGGAGCTTTGTTTACAAAGCCGGGGTTATTAAGTCTTGCTTCAAGACCGTTTGCCTGTTTTTCGCACTGATCTTTTTCTTTATTAAGACGCTCAAGTTCTTTTGCCATGTCGATAAGTTCAGCCATGGGGATATAGATCTTTGCTGCGTCGGTAATTACCTGAACAGCGCCTGCTTTGTCGAATTCGACGTTGATGTCAACTTCGGAAGCGGAAGCAAGTTTGATGAGGAAAGGTGCACCCTGTTCAAAAACTTCTGCGGAAGCGGTTTCGATGAAGAGTTTTGCCTTCTTGGAAGGAGGAACATTCATCTCTGCTCTGCGGTTACGGATAGCTTTGATTGCATCCATAACTTTGGTGAAGTCTGCAGCTTCTTCGGTGAAGCAATGTTCTTCGGTATATTCAGGCCATTTTGCAACCATGATGGAATCGCCTTCGTGAGGAAGTGCCTGCCAGATTTCTTCGGTGATGAAAGGCATGAAGGGATGGAGGAGTTTGAGAACGCCGGTAAGAACGTAAACAAGAACTCTTCTTGCGGAATCTGCGGATTCGCCCTGGAGTCTTGCTTTTGCAAGTTCGATATACCAGCTGCAGTAAGTATCCCAGATGAAGTCAACGATTTTCTGTTCAGCTACGCCGATATCATAGTTTTCGATATTTTCGGTTGCTGCTTTAACAAGTTCGTTATACTGGGAAAGAAGCCATTTATCCTCAAGAGCAAGTTCTTCGGGAAGTTCGGTTTCGTTGAAATCTTCCGGAAGGTTCATAAGAACAAATCTTGCCGCGTTCCAGAGTTTGTTTGCAAAGTTACGGCAGGAAGTTACTTTTTCGTCGGTGAAACGGGTATCGTTACCTGCGGAAATACCGGTTACGAGGGCAAGACGGAGAGCGTCTGCGCCGTAAGTATCGATGATTTCAAGAGGGTCAATTCCGTTTCCGAGAGATTTGGACATCTTTCTGCCGAGTGCGTCACGGACAAGTCCATGGATAACAACGTCGGAGAAAGGTTTCTTGCCGGTATAAGCAAGTGCGGAGAAAATCATTCTGGAAACCCAGAAAGTGATGATATCATATCCGGTTACGAGAACGTTAGTCGGATAGAAATAGTTATATTCAGGGGTCTCTTCGGGCCATCCCATGGTGCTGAAAGGCCAGAGAGCGGAGCTGAACCAGGTATCAAGGGTATCGGGATCCTGGTGGATCTTTTCGCTGTGGCAATGTTCGCAGCATTTCGGCTCACCGTCGATGCAAAGGGTTGCTTCACCGCAATCGTCGCAATACCAGACGGGGATTCTGTGACCCCACCAGAGCTGACGGCTTATGCACCAGTCACGGATGTTTTCCATCCAGTGGAAATAGTTTTTGTCGAATCTTTCGGGAACAAAACGTACTTCTCCGTCTTTTACAGCCTCGATAGCGGGTTTTGCAAGTTCTTTCATGGCAACGAACCACTGGAGAGAAACTCTCGGTTCAACGGTGGTGTGGCAGCGGTAGCAGGTGCCTACGTTGTGTTCGTGGTCTTCAACGCGAACAAGGAAGCCGCCTTCATCAAGGTCTGCAACAATTGCTTTTCTTGCGTCATAACGGTCCATGCCTGCATATTTGGGATAATCTTCGGTGATTTTTGCGTCATCGGTCATTACGTTGATGACGGGAAGGTTGTGGCGAAGACCTACTTCAAAGTCGTTAGGGTCGTGTGCAGGGGTGATTTTTACAACACCGGTACCGAATTCCATGTCAACGTATTCGTCTGCGACAACGGGAATTTCACGGCCGACGAGAGGAAGGGTTACGGTTTTGCCGATATAGGAAGTGTATCTTTCATCTTTGGGGTTAACTGCAACAGCGGTATCGCCGAGAAGGGTTTCAGGACGGGTTGTTGCAAGTTCAAGCCAGCCGCTGCCATCGGTAAGCGGATAGCGGAGATGCCAGAAATGGCCTGCCTGGTCTTCATATTCAACTTCTGCGTCGGAAATGGAAGTTCCGCATTCGGGGCACCAGTTGATGATTCTTTCGCCACGGTAGATAAGACCTTTGTTATAAAGTTCTGCAAAAACTTTGCGTACTGCTTTGGAACAGCCTTCGTCAAGGGTGAATCTTTCGCGTTCCCAGTCGCAGGAGCATCCGAGGGTTTTAAGCTGTTTTACGATGGTTCCGCCGTAGTTTTTCTTCCAGTCCCATGCTCTTTCGAGGAAACCTTCGCGGCCGACATCGTCTTTGGTGATGCCTTCTGCTCTCATATTTTCAACGATTTTAACTTCGGTTGCAATGGAAGCGTGGTCGGTACCGGGCATCCAGAGAGCTTCATAACCCTGCATTCTCTTCATACGGATGAGGATATCCTGGATAGTATTATCGAGAGCGTGGCCCATATGGAGTTTACCGGTGATGTTGGGCGGGGGAATTACGATTGTAAAAGGTTTCTTTTCGGGGTTAACTTCTGCGTGGAAATAGCCGCCATCAAGCCAGAACTGATAGGTGCGTTTTTCAACTTGCGCAGGATCATAGGTTTTGTCGAGTTCTTTGCGCATTTTTGCGTTCCTCTTTCTTTTAAAAAAATTTCCGTTTTTCGGCTTTGGGAAAAATAAAAAAACTCGTCCCAAAGAAAAATCTTTGAGACGAGCTGTAAATCAAAAAAAACAGACCCGCGGTACCACTCAAATTGCGTTTGCTATTGCAAAACGCCGCTCAACGGGAAAACGGATAAAATTCCCAAAAAGCACTTACGCAGCTTTCGCGGAAGGGTTCTAATCGCCTTTCGGTTTTCTTCCCTTCGGCTCCGGAGCTACAGCGCAAAGCTTCCGTTTCCGGCTTGCACCAACCGCCGGTTCTCTGCAAAAAACGGCTTTGCAAAGCGCACTCTCCATCATTGCCTTTTAGATAACATAAGGATTATAACACCCAGAAAAATTATTGTCAAGATGTAATTTATATTGACTTTTTCATTTTTCGGTACTATAATCAAGGTGTATAAAAATGTAATTTGGAGGTATTTTAAAATGTCTCAGATGGATTATAAATACAGAGTAAATTTTGTTAAAGGCACCACCGAAAAATGGGACGAATACGTCAAAATTTTCGATAACAGCCCCCTTTATGATCATTATTTCAAAGATACCGATACTCTTCGCGAATGGGTTTACGGTCCCCTTGAAAAAGGCAACGTAATTATCGCCGAAACCGAAAAAGGCGAACCCGTCGGCCTTATGGTTTACGATATGATGGGTATGTACGGCGAACTTCCCTATCTTGCTCTCCTTGGCGTTAAAGAAGGTTTCCGCGGCAAAGGAATCGGCGACCAGCTCATCGATATCTATCTCGGAATCTGCAAACAGATGAATTTTGACAAAGCATTCATTGCTGTTTCCGACTTCAACCCCAGAGCTAAGGCACTTTATCAGAAAAAAGGCTTCAAACCCCTTCTTCTCGTTCCCGATCTTCTCAAAAAAGGAATCGGCGAATGGCTTCTCATGAAAAACCTTTGATAAAAATTTGGCCCGTCCAAAAGGACGGGCTTTTTTTATTTATTGATTTTAGGATTATCTGTTCTGTCAAGTAAATAGTCTATACTTACTTTATAATAATCCGATAATTTTATAAGCACTTCTGCTGTTAATGAAATTATACCTGTTTCGTACTGTGAATAAGTGTTTTGAGAAACATTTAAAATTTTTGCAATATCTTTTTGCTTAATATCATTATCCTCTCTAATGCTTCTTAAATTTTTAAATTGCATAATATTCACCTCATGATTATTATGCAATATCTGAAATAAAGATATTGACAAATATCTGTAATACAGATATAATTAATGTATCATTTTCAAGGAGGGTTATTATGAACGGAAAAGTATTAGCAGCTATAATAGTTGTTGTTTTACTTCTTTTAATTGGAAGTTGTGGCGGAGAAAGTGAATATGAAAAAGCCGGTAATAGTTTTAGTTCGTGGGTAAATACAGATCCTAACGGTTGGACTGATACACAAAAAGACTATTTTAATAATTTTATGGAATGGTCTGATAACCATTAAAACAAAAAACGCACCCTTCCGGGTGCGTTTTTATTTTTATGAATTATTCTTCGGAAACTTCCTCTTCGTTTGCCTCTTCTGCGGTTTCTTCTTCGGGAACGTTTTCCTCAAAAGCTTCTTCCGCAAGAAGTTCTTCTTCGGTAAGGTCTTCGTCGGTTGCTTCAAGAAGGGATTCTTCGGTTTCTTCGGCAATTTCTTCCGGTTCAGCTTTTTTCTTGCTTCCGTTTCTGACGATGATAACAATGCAGACAACGATAATTACAACAAGAACTCCGATTATAACGGTGCTGGTGGAAAGAGCTTCTTTTTCCGCTTTTTCTTCGCCTTCTGCGTTTTCGGCAGATGCGTTTACAATATCGTCGATCATTCCTCCGATATTTTCAAATTCAGCAGTGCGTTCTTCGGTAACGTTAAGTCCGCATTCGGTGATCCATGCGGAAACTCTTTCGGAAGCGACAACGGGCTGGATGTTTTTATAAAGATTGTTTTCGCCAACACCGACAAAATACATGATATGGTATCCGAATTCGGTTTTTACAATTCCGGAATCTCCGGGTTTTCTTGCCTCATCAAAGCACCAATCGTTGAAGTTTTCGACCATCTGGCCTTTTGCAACACCTTCATAAATGCCGCCCTGTGCTGCGTTTCCGTCCTCGGAATGTTCCTTTGCAAGTTCGCCGAAAGCTTCTTCGGTCATTTCGCCTGCAAGATAGCTTTCATAAACTTCGTTTGCTTTTGCTTCAGCAGCTGCCCATGCTTCTTCGGTCTTTTTGCCCTCTTCATTTTTTTCCGGAGCAATGAGGATATGGCGGACGTCAATAAGGTTATAGTTGGGGTTGATAAAACCTTCAAATCTTACAACAAGATAGTTTTTGTTGGTTTCGTCATGGTAGGAATAAGTTTCGCCGGGCTGTCTTGCTTCATCGAAAAGCCATTCGGAAACTTCTTCGATTCCGATTCCGGAATAGGAAATTCCGTTTATCGCGGTGCTTGCGCCGTCGTCATAAGCGCTTTTCTGTTCCTCGTCGGCAAATTCGTATGCAAGAGCATCAAATTCTTCCGCGGTCTGTACTGCTGCAAGAGTTTCGGCATCTTCCTTTGCGTTTTCGGAAGTATATTCGCTTCCTTCTTCGTCGGAATATGCGGGAGTGAAGAAATATCGCATTGCAACGGTATCGATATCTTTTTTGTTTGCTTCGTAATAAGCATTGATATCTTCATCGCTTACGGTAACGTTGTCGCGGTAATGCTGGAGATATGCGTTGCAGTAAAGCTGCAATTCGGTCATTTTTCTTACGGTTTCTTTGCTTATACCTTCGCCGTAGGAAGAAACAAGATATTCTTCAACAGTCATGGAATTCTGTGCGGCGATTTCCTCAAGCTGTTCGTCGAAAGTATCGATATCTGCCTGAACATCTTCGGGAAGAACAAAGTTGTTTGCAACCGCCTCTTCATAAATTCCGGTTATGCTTTTTACTGTTTCCGCGGTGTAATCAAGAATGTAATCATGCCATGTCATTTCCTCGCTGAACATCTGCTCTTCAAGAGGTTTTGCGGTATCGATGATCATGCTTACGTCAATTCCGTAGCTGGAATAGGTATAGTAAAGGTTGTAATAAATTTCGTTGAAGGTTGCAAGATACATAAAGTTCATTTCTTCAACGGTATATTCGGTGTTTCCGATTTTTACTGCAACGGGAGATTCTCCGTTTGCTCCGGTTTCGGTTCCGGAAGAAGCGCATCCTGCAAAAGCTGTAATAACAAGCATTACGGCAATGAGCATTGCAAGGAATCTTTTCATCAATGTTTCAGTCCTTTCGCTTATTCAAAACGTGGGACGGTTTTTATAAACCATCCCACCGTTTTTGTTGATTATTCTTTTTTTATCAGGCAAGGTGTTTGCCGATATATTTGCTTCCGAAAAGATCGGAAACTTCAACACCTTCGATAAGAGCGTCGATATGGCTGTTGACTTCTTCGCTTCTGATGGAAAGATCGATTACGTAATCATAATATTCTTCAGCTTCGCCGCAGAAATACATTACATGATATCCGTAAGAGGTTTTGATAACTTCAACGTCACCGACTTTTCTTGCGGAATCGAAGCACCAATCTTCAAATTCGTCTGTCATCTGGCCTTTGAATACGTTTTCATAAAGACCGCCGTTTACGGAAGAGCTGTCAACGGAATTTTTCATTGCAAGTTCAGCAAATGCTTCTTCGGTTGCGCCGTTTGCTTTCCATTCTTCAACAAGAGAATTTGCTTTTTCTTCAGCAGCTGCAAGGGATTCCTCGCTGGTGCTGTCGCCGGGAGCGATAAGGATATGTCTTACGTTGACGGTGTTGTAATGAAGGTCGTTTTCGCCGACAAATTCAACAACATAGTAACCGCTTTCGCTTTCGAACATTTCTTTGTCGCCTGCGGTTCTTGCGGAATCAAAAACCCAGTCTGCATAAAGGGTGTTGGTCTGGGAATAAGTGTAATAGTCGTTTTCGGTGAATTCAACTTCTTTTTCGCCGGAAAGAACTGCTTCTGCTTCTGCTTTTGCATCGTTCATTGCAGCTTCTGCATCTTCACCTTCTGCTGCGGAACCGCTTACAAAATAAGATTTGAAAGAAACGTTGTCAAATTTTTCGCTGTTTTCGGAATAATATGCATCGATATCTTCTGCGGAAATTTCAACGCTTTCGGAAAGATGTGCTGCATATTCCATTGCGAAATAGTAACGTTCGTACATTCCTTTGAATACTTTTTCGTTAACGCCGCGGCCATAGCTCAATTCAACATAAGCGTTGGTGGAATATCCGCTTTCTTTTGCAACTTCTTCAAGTGCGTCCCATTCTGCGTCGATTGCTTCGAGAACTTCATCTTCAAGAACGAAACCTGCTTCTTTACCTGCGTTGTAAAGTTCGGTAAGTTCAATAAGGGAAGCGTCGGTGTAATCTTTTACATAATCAGCCCAGGTTTCGCCGGTTTCCTGATTATATACCTGTTTTTCAAGTCCGCCGCGGGGATTGAAGAAATACTGTGCGAGTTCGCCGTAGGTGTTGTAATAGGAATTGTAAATTTCATAAACGCTGTTGGTGTAATACCAGTTGTATTCAGCAACGGAATATTCGGTTCCGTCAACTTCAGCAGCTTTCATAAAACGATAGGTTGCGCTCATTTCAAAAACGGTGAGAACAGCGCAAAGCACAACACAAAGGGCAACAATTACTTTTACCAAAGTGTATTTTGTTTTTTTGCTCATAAATTAACCATCCTTGCTTTTATATTGGCATTTGCCGATTAGTTCAGCATAATATGACAAATATATATTATATCCGTTCACACAGAATTTTTCAATAGTTTATACCAAACAAATTTGCAAATTTATATATAAACCTATAATAATATTTGTTTAATCGACAACGTCAAAATTAAAAACAGAAAAACCGCAAAAATCC
Organism: Oscillospiraceae bacterium; assembly: GCA_045631325.1. Lineage (GTDB taxonomy): Bacteria > Bacillota > Clostridia > Oscillospirales > Ruminococcaceae > UMGS1668. The sequence goes on along the minus strand of JAZQUO010000059.1, from coordinate 12,477 downwards.
TCGTTTTCTTCGGAAATTGTGAAGCTGAGTCGATAATCTCCCGGTTCAAGATTTTCAAAAAGTTTGACCACCGCCTCAATTCCTTCGGAAAGAAGGCAGCTTCTGAAAACGTTTATTGCTTCGTCTCTTCCGGTGTAAACAAGTGTAACCTCAACCTGTTCCGGGGGAACTTTATATGTGCATTCAATACTTTTTATTTCCGGAAGATCGCCTGAATAGATATCGTCGAAACGTCTCATTCCGTTTATTGTAAATTCCGCATTGGTCTTTCCCGTAACGGAAACGGAATCAAAAATTCCCGAAAAATAGACTTTACCTTTTGCAAGAACAAAAACCGTACCTCCGAGATTCTCTTCCATCATAATATAATTTTCCGTTTTTCCGGTTTCCGGTTTTCCCTGATTGGTTCCCTCCGGCTTTAAGTTTTCAAAATTATTGTTCCTGTTTGCAAATATTTCGATTTTTTCCGATTCTTTTGCCATTGTTTCTATCCATTCACGGATTTCCTTCGGAATATCCTTTTCGTTTTCAAACCATTTTTCAAATCCTTCCGGAACCGAATAAGGATTTCTTTCCGAAGCAACCGGATCTTCCGGAACCGTATATTCATCTTTCGGAACACGGTTATTTATTCCCTCGAACGAAATTATATCGTCTTTATCGAAAATAAAATCAAATCTGTTTATATTAGAAGTATATTCCTGAAGAATTCCGTCCAGATAAAGGCTGTATTTTCCTCCTTCAACAAGGTCTTTGCAGGAGATTACGATGCTTTGGAATTCCCTTTCGCTTTCAAAAACGATTTCCGAACCTTTTTCTTCGGCAAAACGGATTTTGCTTCCCGCTTTTTCAAGGGACATAAAATCGAAACATACAAAAAGCTGTTTTGATTCTTCTTTTACATAATCGTTCCTTGCACCGAAAGCAAAAACTTCGCCGCCGTTTATCAGAATTCCGTTATCGGCATCAATTCCGCCGTCGCCGCTTCTTCCGTTTCCGTAAGAATAAACTTCACCGCCGTTTATAACAAGCCATCCGTTCGAATCTATTCCGTCGCCTTCGCTTCCGTTTCCGCCTTTCACCGTCAGCTTTCCGCCATTTATTGCAACCACAGAAGCGCCGTCTTCGTTTGCGTTGATTCCGTCATCTTTCGCAACAACGGAAATGTTTCCGCCGTTGATGGTAAGATGCATTTCGGTTCCAAGGCCTTCGTTTTCGCCGGTAATATTGAGGATTCCGCTGTTTTCTGCTCCTCCGTCAATATTCATCGACATTCCGGAATAAAAAGCCGCGTCATATTTATGGAGTTTCTTTTCTCCCTCTTCATCCTTGAAAATTTTGGCAACGTTTGCGCCGTTTATGTTGCTGATACTTCCGTCAGCAATTATAACGTTTGCGCCCGCATTTGATGTATCAACATTTTCTTCCGGTTTTCCGGAATTTCCGCATTCATAAACGTTATAGAAAATTACAGCAGGAGCGATTTCACAATTTATATCCGCTCCGCCGAAAATAAGGGTCACTTTTGCGTCCGGATTGTTTCTTGCTTCTTCGCCGAGATCGACCGCAAGCTGACCTTTGAGTTCGCCTCTGATGAAATATTCACCCGGTTTTGTTATTGTGACAAGAGTATATTCCGAAGCTTCCTCTTCGGTGTGTCTGTCGTTTTTTCCGCCTTCGCCGTAAGGTCTTCCGCTTTCGTATTCATCGGAATCATGATAATAAATAATTTCTCCGCCGACGGTCACGTTTTCTGAATATTTTTTATCCGCCGAAGCGCCGTTCACTGTAAGGATAATTTCTGCCGCATTTTCAAAATTTTCCGCAGAAACTTCCTTTCTTTCCGGATTTTCGGTTTTGTTTTCCGTTTCCGGTTCTTTTTCCGGATTTTCCGCAATTTCGGGAACTTCCGGGTCATCTCTTTCCGCCGGAACATCAGCGCCGCATGCCGCAAGAGAGAATATCATAAGAAAAGCCAATGCAAAGGATACTATCTTTTTCATATTAAAAACTCCTTTCGGGAAGATTTTCCTATAATACTATTATACATTATATTTCAAAGACGGTTTTAACAAAATATGAACATTGTTAAGTTTTTTTGATAATTTTTTGATAATTTTTTGATAAAATCAAAAAAACGCACCCGTTCGGGTGCGTTTTTTATTCTTTGTTTTCTTTTGCTCTCGGATAAGGTTCTTTTTGGTCGGTAAGACCCGCAAGATAATCCATACTTGTATCAAGGGCTTTTGCAATCGATACACATTGTTCAAAAGTAAAATATCTTACCCCGCGTTCAATTTTCGAATAGTCACTCTGGTCAATCCCGGTAAGCATCTGCATTTTAAGTTGGGTATATCCCCGCTCTTTTCTTAAATCTCTGAGTCTGCTCATAATAACCACCTCTGTGATTATTATGGCAAATTGACCTATTGACATTAGGGTGTTTTTGACCTATTATTAAAATTAAGGAGGCGGTTATATGTCTGTAAACAACACGTATTGGCAAATACATTGCGGTTTTCCCTTAAAAAACAAGTCTATAACTGTTGAATTGCCTCCGGATATTGAGTTTAAACTTAATGTCCTTGCTTCCGAAAAAGGAGTTTTTCCGGAAAAACTTGCCGAAACAATAATCAAAGATTATATAAATATTAATTGTAAAAATAAAACTTTTGAAAAATATTTCAAATAAAAAACGCACCCGTTCGGGTGCGTTTTTTTAATGTAACCGAATTATTTGCCTTCGGACATTGCTTTTGCTTTTGCAACAGCGTCGTCGATGGTACCGACAAGAAGGAATGCGCCTTCCGGAAGGTTATCGTGTTTACCTTCAAGAATTTCGTTGAAGCCGCGGATGGTTTCGGAAAGAGGAACATATTTACCCTCAATACCGGTGAACTGTTCCGCAACGTGGAACGGCTGGGAAAGGAATCTTTCGATCTTTCTTGCGCGGGAAACGATAAGTTTCTGATCTTCGGAAAGTTCGTCCATACCAAGAATTGCGATGATATCCTGGAGTTCTTTATATTTCTGAAGAATTTCCTGAACGGCACGGGCGGTTTTGTAATGTTCCTGACCGACTACGTTCGGGTCAAGGATTCTGGAAGTGGAATCCAGCGGGTCAACTGCAGGGTAAATACCTTTTTCCGCAATGGAACGGGAAAGAACGGTTGTTGCGTCAAGATGTGCAAAGGTTGTTGCCGGAGCCGGGTCGGTAAGGTCATCCGCAGGAACGTAAACGGCCTGTACGGAAGTGATGGAACCTTTCTGGGTGGAAGTGATTCGCTCCTGAAGAGCGCCCATTTCGGTTGCAAGGGTCGGCTGGTAACCAACTGCGGAAGGCATACGTCCGAGAAGTGCGGAAACTTCGGAACCTGCCTGGGTGAAACGGAAGATGTTATCCACGAAGAGAAGAACGTCCTGACCTTCCTGGTCACGGAAATGTTCCGCCATGGTAAGTCCGGTGAGAGCAACTCTCATTCTTGCGCCCGGAGGTTCGTTCATCTGTCCGAAAACAAGGGCGGTTTTTGCAAGAACGCCGGATTCTTTCATTTCATAATAAAGGTCGTTACCCTCACGGGTTCTTTCGCCGACGCCGGCGAAAACGGAAATGCCGCCGTGCTCGGTGGCGATGTTGCTGATAAGTTCCTGAATAAGAACGGTTTTGCCAACGCCTGCACCGCCGAAAAGACCGATTTTACCGCCCTTGGTATAGGGGCAGATAAGGTCGATTACTTTGATACCGGTTTCAAAAATCTCCGGTTCGGTTTTCTGGTCGGCAAAAGTGGGTGCCGGCTGGTGGATGGAAGCTTTCGGTGCGTCTGCGGTATCCATTTCGATTCCGTCGATGGGTTCGCCGAGAACGTTTACCATTCTTCCAAGAGTGACTTTACCGACGGGAATTGTGATAGGCGCGCCGGTGTTTTTTGCTTCCTGGCCGCGTTTAAGGCCGTCGGTGGAATCCATTGCGATGCATTTTACGACATTGTCGCCCATATGCTGCGCAACTTCCACAACAAGGCGTGCGCCGTGGTTATCTATTTCGATTGCGTCGTTGAGCTTCGGAAGCTCGCCTTCTTCAAATTTAATATCAACGACCGGGCCGATAACCTGAACGATTTTACCAATATTGTTCACGAATTCGTATCCCTCCCTGATTATTTGTTTTTATAGAGTTCAAGACGGGCGATTGAACGGTAAAGGGCCTGTTCGGCTCTGTTTTTGTCGATTCCCTCGCCGCCTCTGAGTCTTTCTTCGGCGCGTTTCTTTGCTTCCTCCGCGCGCTCAAAATCAATTTCCTCCGGTTTTTCGCCCGCTTCAACAATGATGACGGCGCTGTTGTTGTGAACAACGCAGTATCCGCAGAAAAGGGTGGTTCTTTCGGTTGTTCCGTCCGGAAGGTTGATAACAAGAGTTCCGTTTCCCACAGAAGCAGTCATCGGAATATGGTCCGGAAGAACAGCAAATTCTCCGACTTCGCCTCTTGTTTTAACAATGAAGCTTTTTGCTTCGCCTTCGAAAAGAACCTCGACCGGGGTTATTACTTTTAAATTTATAAGTTTTTCACTCATCGCAGCAGACCTCCTTAACCAATTGCGTTTGCGCCGCTTACGATTTCGGTGATCTCCTGGGTGATTGCGCCCTGTCTTGCTCTGTTGTAAGCAAGGCTGAGATCGGCGATAATTTCGTCCGCGTTGTCTGTTGCGTTTTCCATAGCCATTCTTCTGCTGGCAAGTTCGCCCGCCGCGCTTTCAAGCAATGCGCCGTAAACGGCATTGTCGATATAGGACGGGATAAGCATATTTGCAAGATAATTTGCGGAAGGTTCAAAAATCATGTTTTTTGCCGGTTCGTCGCCGAAAAGTCCGCTTTCAGGTTTGTATTCGCCGACCGCCGTTTCGGTATCGATTTCATCCGCCTTGTTTGCAAGTTCTTCTCTTGAAAGAGGAAGAAGCTTTATCATGGTGGGTTTTTGGGAAATTACCGAAACAAAACGGTTGTACATGATATAGATATTTCCGACCTTGCCGTCAAGGAAAAGGGTCGTTGCCGATTTTCCGATGCTGTTTGCAACGCCAAGGCTTGCCTCGTCGCTTTCGCCGATATAGGAACCGAGAATCTCGTAATTTCTGCGGCGGAAATAATCAAGACCTTTTGCGCCGGAAACTATAACCGCGCATTCCCTGCTCTGTTTCATCGCTTCCGCGGTGAATTTGAGAAGGCCTGAGTTGAAACCGCCCGCAAGGCCTTTGTCGCTTGTTACAACGATATAAAGATCTTTTTCACAGCCGTTTGGTTTGAAAAATGCGCTCGGTTCTTCTCTTTCAAGTGCGCCGGAAATCATATGCATGGTTTCGATGACGTAGTTGGTATATGCTCTTCTTGCGTCCGCTTTTGTTCTTGCGTTACGGAGCTTTGCGCTTGCAACAAGCTGCATGGCATGAGTGATTTGTTTAGTGGAAGTGACACTTTTTATGCGACGTTTGATATCGCGCATTGAGTCAGCCATAAATACACCTCTGCATTACTTGTTTTCTTCAGCTTTGAATGTTGCTTTGAATTCTTCAACAACTGCTGCAACTTTTGCCTGAAGCTCTTTGTCGAAGTTTTTGGTGGTTTTGATCTCCTGAAGGAGTTCGGGATAACGGTATCTTGCGAATTCGATAAGCTCTTTTTCAAAGCGCTTGATGTCTTCGACAGGGATATCGTTGGTATGGTTATCGGAAACCGCAAAGATTATGAGAACCTGGTCTTCAACTCTCATAGGCGCATACTGATCCTGTTTAAGGATCTCAACAATGCGTTTGCCTTTTTCAAGCTGTGCCTTGGTCTCTTTATCAAGGTCAGCGCCGAACTGTGCGAAGGAAGCAAGTTCACGGTACTGAGCATATTCGATACGGAGAGGTCCTGCGATCTTCTTCATGGATTTGATCTGTGCGGAACCGCCTACTCGGGAAACGGAAATACCCGGGTTAACCGCGGGACGAACGCCCTGGTTAAAGAGGTCGGTTTCAAGGAAGATCTGGCCGTCGGTAATGGAAATTACGTTGGTCGGAATATAAGCGGAAATATCTCCCGCCTGGGTTTCGATGATAGGAAGTGCGGTGATGGAACCGCCTTTTTCAAGTTTTGCCGCTCTTTCAAGAAGACGGGAATGGAGATAGAAAACGTCGCCGGGATATGCTTCACGTCCGGGAGCGCGTTTGAGAAGAAGCGCCATGGAACGGTATGCAACGGCGTGTTTGGAAAGGTCATCGTAAACGATGAGAACGTCCTTGCCCTGGTCCATAAAGTACTCTGCAATTGCAACGCCGGAATAAGGCGCAAGATACTGAAGAGGTGCTTTTTCGGAAGCGGTGGAAGCAACAACAAGGCTGTATTCCATTGCGCCGGCTTCGGTAAGTTTCTGTACCATCTGTGCAACGGTGGAAGCTTTCTGGCCGATTGCAACGTAGATGCAGATTACGTTTTCGCCTTTCTGGTTGATGATGGTATCGATCGCAAGAGCGGTTTTACCGGTCTGGCGGTCGCCGATGATAAGCTCACGCTGGCCGCGGCCGATAGGAATAAGGCTGTCAACTGCTTTATAACCGGTCTGGAGCGGGCTGTCAACGGATTTTCTTTCAATAACGCCGTGAGCTTTTTTCTCAACCTGGCGGTATTCTTCGGTGAGTATCGGGCCTTTGCCGTCGATAGGCTGGCCAAGAGCGTTTACGACTCGACCGATCATGGCTTCGCCGACCGGAACGGAAACGATTTTTCCGGTGCAGCGGACTTTGTCGCCCTCGACGATTTTGCTGTCGTCGCCGAGAAGTACGCAGCCTATATTGTTCTCCTCAAGGTTCTGGACCATTCCGTAAACCTCGCCGGGGAATTCGATAAGCTCGCCTGCCATTGCGTTGTCAAGTCCATGAACCCTTGCGATACCGTCGCCGACCTGAACAACAGTTCCGAACTGGGCAGTTGCAAGGCGGCCTTCATAATTTCTGATCTGTTCTTTGATCAGTTTATTGATTTCATCGGGTCTGAGATTCATTAACTTTTCATGCCCCTTTTATCATATTTGAATTGATTTCAGTTGTTTTTTAAGTCCTTCGAATTTTGCTTTTACGGAAGCGTCGAGCATTTCGTTGCCGACATAAAGTACCATTCCGCCGATGATCGAAGGATCCACCGAGGTTTTGAGCACGATGGTTTTGCCGTATTTTTCGCCGAGTTCCTTTTTAACCTGTTCGATCTGGTCCTCGGTCATTTCAATGGCAGTAACTGCTTCCGCCTCTAGAATATTTTTCTTTTCTTTATATCCGCGTTCAAAGTCAAGGAACATTTCCATAACTTCGTCCATGCGGTTTCTGTCGATAAGAGTCATAAGGAAGCTTATAAGATAAGTGTTTCCGCCTTCAAGGATTTTGGAAACGGTTGCCTTAAGTTCTTCGGAAGAAAGAATTTTTTCGGTCATAAGGCGTTCAAAATCCTTTTCGGCTTTCATTTCGCCGTAAAAAACTTTGAACTGTTCATAAACCTCGTCTTCGCATTTTTCCTCAAAAGCAATATCAAGAAGTGCTTCCGAATATCTTCTGACCGCAAGGCTCATAAGCTTACACCTCCTTGATCATGGAGATGGATTCACTGATAAGCTGGGCGTGATCCTCTTTTGTGAAGGATTTTCCCGAAATTTTTTCTGCGGCGTCGATAGTCATATCAACAATGGAATCACGCAGTTCCTTTTCGGCCTGCGTGCGCTCTCTGTCAATCTCTTTTCTGGCATTGGTTATGATTGTTTCGGCCTGTTCGCGCGCTTCCGCAACGATTTTTTCCTTCATCTGTTCGCCGTCTTCGGCTGCGGAATGAAGAATTGCCGCTTTTTCATCATGGGCGCCTTTCATTATTTCAGCATATTCGTTTTCGAGTTTTTCCGCATTAGCTTTTGCTTCGGTTGCTGCGGAAAGGTCTTTTTCAATAATTTCCTTGCGCTGTTCAAGAATTGCCTTGATTTTATCCGCAAAGAAAACTTTTACAACAACGAAAAACGCAAGAAAAACCGCGCCCTGAATGATAACCTGCCTGATAAGACCGGCATCGATTTTTATAAGCCAGCTATCCATATTGTTACCAAACTTTCTGTAATTTTTTGTTTCTTAAAATCAGAAGGGTTTTACGAAGATGAGGAGGAGCGCTACAACAAGTCCGTAAAGACCGGTGGTTTCGGAAACTGCCTGACCCATGAGCATGGTGGTGGTGATTTTGCTCTGTGCTTCGGGCTGACGGCCGACTGCTTCGGTACCTTTGCCTGCTGCAAAACCTTCGCCGATGCCGGGGCCGATTGCTGCAAGTCCTACTGCAAGTCCTGCGCCGATAGCGCTTGCTGCGTAAATGAGATCCTGTCCAGTGATGTTAAGTCCTTCCATGTGTTTTCTCCTTTTTGTTTATAGAATTTTAATTTAACACAAGTTTTTTTAATTTTCTTTCCAATAGGAAAGAATTTTCTTTTCCGCCTTACGGCGAAATAAAGATCATAGAAAGCAAACAGAAAATATAAGTCTGGAGGCATCCGCTGAAAATGTCGAAATATCCGTGGACAAACGCCATTATGCAAAGCGGAGCGCAGCAGATGAGTCCGAGAAGAATTGCAAGTTTCTTCTTGCCCTTATCAAGATCCTTGATTTTCTTATACTGCTTGGTAAGAAGCACAATGCAAAGAACGATCGAACCGAGAGCGACCCAGATCGGCATTACGTTGGAACCGACAAGCATCGAATAGATAAGAGTACCAATGATAAGACCGCCCAGAAGGTTACCGAACATACGAAGGGTAAGAGAAACCGGGTTTGCAATTTCGCTGATGATATTCATCGGAAGCATTATCGGGATCATGAATTTTACCGGACCGAGGAAACCTTTTAAATATTCCTTGATTCCGTTCATCTTGATGTGATAATACTGCGAAATAACGCAGGTCATAAGTGCAAGAGCAAAAGGTGTTGCAACGTCTGCCGTCGGCGGACGGATAACGCCAAGACTCCAGACACCGCTGAGGTTTGACGCAAGAATAAAAGCGAAAAGAGCGGTGAAATAGGGGATAAAAGCTTTTGTGTTCGGACCGATATTCGATTCAACAAGGTTTCCGACAAGGCCGTAAATCGTTTCGGCAACAATTTGCTTCTTGCCCTCCGGTCTTACTTTAAGCCCGCTTCCAAGCCAGATAAACAAAGCCGAAAGCATTGCAAGTATAAGCCAGGTCCAGACCATTGTGTTTGTGACTTCGAATCCAAAAACGGAAAAACCGCTCGTTATTTGCGGAATTGATACATTCATCCTATACCTCCTTTCCGATTTTTCTGTGGATTATCCAATCGGCAAATGCAAGAGCATATATTCCGTAAGGAATGCTCAGCAAACCGAGAATACATCCTATTATGCCAACATCAGGGTTCTGTATTGCAACGAATACGGTGACACCCTTGATGAGAAGGCGCACAAAATAATTTGATACCGTCATGCTTTGGGGATTTGCGCTTTTTATGCTTTTTCCGATAGTCAGCTCGTGCTGGCGGAAAAGAAGCTGGGCAACCGCCGCACCGAGAAAAACCCCTTTTGCGGTTTTAAAAAAATCTCCGAAAACAAGACCTCCGAGGACAAAAACCAGACATAGCAGAACCGCCGCAATTCTTGCGTTTCGCGGGGTCACAATGCTGTCCTCGCCGTCCCCATATTCATTAATCATCTGATTCAGGATTTTTGCCATTCTGTTTTTCTTCCTTCATCCAAACGTCTTTGATAAGCTGATAGCTTCCTTTATATCCGGAATAGATTCCGCAGATTATTCCTGCTGCGGTGAACCAATATCCGCCGTTTCCGTATTTTCCGTCAAGCCACATTCCGACGGACATAAGCAGAAGTATCGGGCAGATTGCAGAAAGCGAAACCTGGAGCACCATCGAGGAAGCTTTTATAATATCGCGCTGTTCCTTCGGTTTCAATCAGATTTCCCCTTCCGTTTCAAGAATTCCGGCTTCTTCAAAAATCATGTTTTTCTCTTCTTCGGAAAGATTTTTGAATTCGTCCTCAAAATTTTCCGGAAATTCCGTTTTTTCGTTTTCGAAAAAATCTTCCTCCGGAAGAACAAATTCCGCCTGCTGCGGTTCTCTTCGGAAACCTTTTTCGTTCCAGAAAACCTTCGGGTCATCCTTTTCCGCGGTTATGACGGAAACGGAACTTTGGTTTTCGGCTGAATTAATAAAGCGTATCGCAATTCTTTTTATTATATTGCTGCCTAATAAAAAAACGCCAAGAAAAAGAAGAACTATCCAAAGTTTGTCCATACTGAAAATTTCTCCTTCTCCTCTGCGTTTATGCATAAATTATTGATTATAATTATAATAGCATATTTCTTTTATCTTGTAAACAAAAATTTGTTATTAAATTAACGAAATTTACAGTAAAACAGTTCTCCGGCAATATGCAAACCGGAAAAACGTCCCTGTTTACTTTAATTGGGTAAAAAAATACAAGGCTTTTCATTACGGTTATGTAACAAAAAGTCTTGTCGTTTAATATATTATCCGGCCTTCCGGCGTGATGACGAATAACATAACGCTTAGCGCGCCAACTACTCCCTAATTGTATATATCATTTACGAAGAAATCGCTATGTTTTACATTATAGCATAATTTCCGTTTCTGTAAAGTTAAGTTTCTGTTAATTTTCTTGATAGAAAATGACAATTATGATATATTGTATCATGGAACAAAAAAAGAAAGGCGGCGAAAATATTGGAACTCAGCGAAAAATGCGCTCTTTGCCCGAGAAAATGCGGTGCTGAACGCCTTTTGGGAAAAATCGGTTTCTGCGGCGGCGGAAAAGAAGTTAAAGTCGCAAGAGCCGCCCTTCATTTTTGGGAAGAACCCTGTATTTCCGGTGAGGAAGGTTCCGGAACGGTCTTCTTTTCCGGCTGCACAATGCGCTGCGTTTTTTGTCAGAACCGGGAAATAAGCCGCGGAGAAGCGGGAAAAACCGTTTCGGTCGAACGGCTTTCGGAAATTTTCCTTGAACTTCAGGAAAAAGGCGCAAACAACATAAATCTCGTGACTCCGATGCATTTTGCGCCGCAGATAACCGCTGCTTTGGATATCGCAAAAGGAAAAGGTCTTTCCCTTCCGATAGTCTGGAACACCGGCGGTTGGGAACTTCCCGAAAGCGTTGAAGCTGTGAAAGACTATGCCGATATCTGGCTTTCGGATTTTAAATATTTTGATAATTCTTTGGCAGAAAAATTTTCAAACGCAAGAAATTATTTTGAAATCGCCTCGGAATCACTCAGAAAAATGGTCGGACAGACCGGCGAAGCGGTTTTCGATGATAACGGAATGATGAAAAAAGGAGTTATCGTCCGCCATCTTGTCCTTCCCGGACATACGGATGACAGCAAAAAAATTCTCCGCTGGCTTTGGGAAAATTTCGGCGACAGAATCTGGATAAGCATTATGAACCAATACACTCCCCTTTGCACCGACGAAAGATATCCTGAACTTTTCCGTTCTGTAACCGATGAGGAATATGAGGAAATCATTGATTTTGCGGTTTCTCTCGGCATTGAAAACGCCTTTGTTCAGGAAGGCGGCGCTGTCGGCGAAAGTTTTATTCCTCCTTTTGACCTTGAAGGAGTATAAATATTAAAAATTCACCCCGAATTCGAAAAAAGCTATTGCATTTTTCGGTTCGGGGTGTTATATTTGTACTCGTACGAAAAACAATCGTTTCTAAGGAGCGGACTTTTTATGAGCGAAAATCCCGAAAAAATCGTAGTCGATTCTGACCTTATTCCCGAAGTGCTTCTCAAGGTAATCGAAGCAAAAAAACTTCTTTCACAGGGAAAAGCAAAAAATTCCTCCGAAGCCGCAAGAATGGCCGGAATAAGCAGAAGTGCTTTTTACAAATATAAAGATGGCGTTTCCGTTTACAGCGACGAAAGCCGCGACAAAATCGTCAGCTATTATATGACCCTTATTGACAAACCCGGAATTCTTTCAAGCGTTCTCAACGTTCTTTCACAATACGGTGCGAACGTAATCACTCTTAACCTCAATATTCCGATTGACGGCGCAGCCCCCTGCACCATTTCCTTTACTACCGGAAATCTTAAATGTGACGGCCACACTCTTCGCGAAGCTATCCGCGCAACCGAAGGCGTTATAACATGCCGCAACCTTAAGGAGAGAAAATAATTTCCATGAAAATTGCTGTTCTCGGTCATGGAACAGTCGGTTCCGGAGTTTGCGAAATTCTTTGGAACAAAAAATCCGAAGTTTCCTCCGCAGCAGGAAAACCGATTGAACTCGGCTATGTTCTTGACATAAAGGAATTGGAAAACGTTCCTTATTCCGAAAAATATACAAAAGATTTTTCCGCTGTGCTTTCCGACCCGGAAGTCGGAATTGTTGCGGAATGCATAGGCGGGCTTGAACCCGCCTATTCCTA
>JAZQUO010000058.1:0-7375 GCA_045631325.1 Oscillospiraceae bacterium | reverse complement strand
AATAAAAAAATCCCGTGCTCGTTTGAGCACGGGATTTTTTGTTGTCTGTCAGGGTTCTTTGTAACCGATATAGCAGTTGGAATAATATTTCATAAGAATTTCGTCCCAGCTGTAACCTTTTTTTGCATACGCAATTGAACCTATTGCGCTCATTCCGACTCCGTGGCCGTAACCGCGCATTGTGAAAACAAACTGATCCTTTGCAGAATCATATTCCACGTCAAAAGCGGTCGAACGGAGATTTGAGGAACCAAGAACGCTCTCGCGGAGTTTTCTTGCGCTGTAAGCTGTTCCGCCAAGATTTACCTTGTCAACATAGCTTGTATCGCCGAAATAGCTTCTTATTGAAATCCAGTTTGCGGGATTTCCCGAAAGGGTTATGTTGGTTTTGCTTTCAATTTTTTCCTTAAAGCTTGCGGAAGTTATGCGATAGGTTTTTTCGGCTTTTCCATCAACGGAAGATCTTACGGAAAGAAGGTTGCGGTTGTAATAACCCCAGACCCATTCCGCATCGGCGGTTTCGCCGCAGCTTTCGGAAAAATATGTTGCAAGGATGAAATTATGGCTTCTGTCATCAAGAACAGCGTATCCGATTACTTCGGCAACACATCTTTTTATCTGGTTGTCGAGTTTTGCGGTGCTTGTTCCTGCGCTTACATTTCCCTTGTTGTTCATGAGATATGTATAGGAAGCAACTGCCTGGGCCTTTACGTGTTCGTCCGGCTGTCCTTGTCCTGCTTCATATGCAACGATCTGGCAGACCGCATCGTAAACGCTCATTGTTTTTCCGTTTACTTTTACAGTATCGATCTTGGACTGCTGATAATAACGGCTTTCGGAACCGGAAGTTCCGGAAAAGCTTTCGGTCTTGGAAGAGCTGTTTCCGGAAGAACCGCTGTTTCCGGAAGAACCTTCGGAAGGAGGCGCTTCGGAAGAAGTTTCCGAAGAGGTCTCGGAAGAAGTTTCGGATGAAGTCTGTGCGGGATTTACCGTAACGGTGAAGGTTGCTGTTTTTTCCTCATAGGTTACCGCAATTGTAACGGTGCCTTCAATTTTAAGAACGCCGGAAGGAGAAACTGTGAATCCTGTCGTGATATCCTCGGTGCTTCCGTCCTCTTTTATAACTCTTACAACAAGACCTGTTGTATCAAGTTTTTCGCCGACCGTATAAACAAGTTTTTCCGGCTGTTCGAGTATTTCGATTGCTTTTACCTTCGGGCCAAGAACTTTAACTTCGAATTTCGCGCTGAAATCCTTATAAGTGACCTTTACGGAATATTTGCCTTCCGCCGGGAAAATTGTTTTAAGGTTCGGTTCAAAAGAAAAACCTTTGCCTTCGGCGTATGCAATATCCTCAAAAGTGCTCATATCCTCGCTTGTAAAAGCCCTTATAACAAGGCCGGTCGGGTCAAGTTTTTCTCCGACTTTATATTCAAGCTTATCCGGTTCTTTAAGGATCGCAATGGAAGAAATCGTTTTTTCTGCTTCGGAACTTGTTTCGGAAGAAGTTTCGTTTCCTTCGCCGCTTCCGCTTTCGTTCGGATGAACTGTTACTGTGAAGCTTATGACAAATTCATCGAAATAGATGAAAATCTCTTCGGTTCCTTCTTTTTCAAAAGGTCCTTCCGGGAAGATTGTAAGTCCTTCTTTGATTTCCTCAAAGGTTTCGTCTTCGTGATAACCTACAACAGAAAGGCCTTTGATGTCAAGCTTATCTCCGATTTTATAATCGAGTCTGTAAGGAAGATTTGCAATTTCGATTGCGATAATTTCCTTTTCTTCGCCGACATTTTCCGCTTCACCGAAACTTGCGTCGGATTCGGACTGCTGTGCTTCGGAAACTGCCTGATACCATTTATCGGGCATAAGCGGGTTGGAGTTATAATAAGCGCCGCTTGTATCAAGTACGCTTATATCTTCCCCTTCTCTTACCTGTCTTGCAATGATTACAACTCTTGCGTCGGTGAAATCATAGCTGCAGGTTGAAAGAGTGAGATAATGGTCGCTTGTGTTGTAATCAACGCCGGTTACGATCATGGTGCGTTTTGCAACCTGGGAAATAAATTCCTTCGTTGCTTCTTCGCTTCCGTCAATAAAGTTGTTGTAATCCCATACAGGGCCATCTTTTTCATAGGCATTGGTAAGGATTACGCCTACAACAAGCCAGTCCGCATCGCCGTAAAGGGTATCAAAATGTATAACGGGATGGGATTTGTAGAATTTAAGCTGTCTGTATTTGATAAGATCGCTGAACATCTGTCCGTCATTGTAAACGTTATGTCCGTAAACAATGAAGTTTCTGCTCTGGATCTCGACCTGTGCGTCGCATCTGTAATCAAGGAAAGGAGTTCCGTACATGGAATATGCGCCGTAGAAATCCTTTCGGAGATAGTACTGACCTTTGTCGCCTTTGTCGTTTGCCTTTTCGGTCTGAACAACGGGGAAAGCAACGTTGGTATCATCGATTTTGATATATCCGATGGTGTCGCTGTTTTCTTTCCAAAGGTCATAAAGTTTCGGGTTATAGTCCCATTCATTCGGAACAAATTCCGGTTCGGTTTTTCCGACCATCTGTTCAAGGGTTGCGGCAAGGTTTCTGTGGTTTACGCTGTCAAAAACCTTTGTGCTTAAATAACCCATCGATCCGAGGAAAACAAGAACACAGAGAATGAAGATGGATTTTCTGATAAGTTCGCTTTTGCTGTCGCCTTTCATCGGAACAAATCTTGAATACCATTTCTGTTTTTCTTTTGTTTCGGAGGTCTTGAATTTCGATTTTCCCGAAGCCGCTGCCACAAGGGAAACAGAATTTTCATAAAGCTTCGGATATGCGGAAACAACGCATCTTGCAAGGTGAACTGCTCTTGCGCCTGCGGCGGCAATAAGTTTTTCCCTTGTTTCAGCGGTAACGTGTTCTGTCCAGACATGGTCGCCCATGCATACCGCAATGTTTGCTCCGTCGTTGTTTTTGGAAGGATCGGTGGTAATTGAAATACCGATATTGGAACCGTAAGTTTTGCAGACTTCTCCCGCAAGAACGGCCGCGGTCCAGGCGCTGTTTGCGCCATGACGTTTAAGAAGTTTTTCGGGGATTTCATATCTTGAAACTCCAAGGGAAGTTCCGAGATAGTTTCCCACATATTCTTCCGCATAAATTGCAGAAGCAACTTCGTTTCTCTGAATTCCTTCAACAGCAACCGCTGCGGTAAGGTCTTTCTTGGAAAGTTCCTGTGCAAATGCCTGGCCGACGTTTTCCGCACCAACGGCATATACGGTATTTCCCATTTTTTCTATTACGTTTTTGAGGGCGGAATTGACCTTTGCGGAAGCTTCTTTTCTATTAACGTCTCTTCCGTAAATCTGGACGGCAATTTCGTTTCCGTCTTCAAAAACTCTTACCGCGGTATTAAAAGTTTCGGAAGAAGCTATACATTCTTCTGTTTCCGCTTTTGAAATTCCGCTTGCACGGAGAGTTTTGAGAGAATATGCTCCGCCGACAAAATCCGCAAGATACTGGGAAACTCTGTAGCAAAGCATGAACGGAAGAGTTTCCGCTTCGCCGGGAATCATTATTATGCACTGGTTACCCTGGGAAATTGCGCATCCGCTGGGTTTTCCTTCCTTATTGCGGAAAATTTCCGCGCCTTCGGGGAAAACTTCGCCTTCTTTTTCAACTGTCGGAAAACCGATTGAAGCGCAAACAGCAGAAACGGTCATGTTTTCGTTTTCTTCGCCCATTCCGCCGATTATCATTATTACGTTATAATCGGCAAGAGCTTCCGCAACAGTTTTATGAATTGCAGTTTTTTCCGCATCGATTCGTTTTCCTTTGATGCCCGTGATCCCAAGCATTTCAAATTCTTTTTGAACAAGCTGTGCCACGTTTTCCTGTTTCACGTTGCTCAGAAGAATTATCTGCGATTGCAAGAAACCACTCCTTTCAAAAAAATCTTGTTAAAAGTTCTGATTATCATTTTTTAGGAAAAAGTCTTAAACGCTGGTGTTTTATCTCACATCTGTTAACAAGCTCTTCGATATCAAGAGCCTTTTCCGCTTCCTCGATCATTTCAAGAGTGGGGCGGGTTTTCGGATGTTTGGGAGTGAAAACAGTGCAGCAATCTTCGTAAGGAAGAATTGAAGTTTCAAAAGTTCCGATTTTTTCGGAAATTTCAACGATTTCCTGTTTATCCATACCGATAAGGGGGCGGAAAACCGGAAGAGTTGAAACGGCATCGGTGCATCCGATTGCAGGCATTGTCTGGCTTGCAACCTGAGCAAGGCTTTCGCCGGTGATGATTGCCCCGCATTCTTCTTTTTCCGCAAGTTTAAGCGCAACTCTCATCATAAAGCGGCGCATGATTACGGTAAAGAGTTCTTCGGGACATTTATTCTTGATCTCCTCCTGGATTTCGGTGAATCCGGCGGAGAAAAGATCGATTATTCCGCAATAGTCACAAAGCTTCTGGGCAAGGCTCTGGACTTTAAGCCAGGCTCTTTCGCCGGTATAAGGCGGAGACTGGAAATGGAGCGCGCAGATTTCAACGCCGCGTTTTGCCATCATATATCCGGCAACGGGGCTGTCGATTCCGCCGGAAAGAAGAAGAAGTCCTCTTCCGCTGGTGCCGATAGGCATACCGCCTGCGCCGGGAAGCTGCTGTCCGTGGATATAGGCATATTTTTCACGGATCTCGACCATTACGACGATATCCGGATTCTGTACGTTAACGCGGAGATGATGGAATTTTGAAAGAAGAACGGCGCCCATCTCTCTTGCAATTTCCGGAGATTGCATCGGGAAGCTTTTATCGCTGCGTTTTGCCTCGACCTTGAATGTTTTGAGGTAAGGAAGGGTATCCGCAAGATAGACTTTTGCTTTTTCGACGATATCTTCCCAGTTTTTTTCGGCAACGCATGCTCTTGTAAGAGCAACGATTCCGAAAACCTTCTGAAGCTTTTCAACCGCCTCGTCAAGATCGATATCCTCGTCCTGGGGTTCAATATAAATTGTGGACTGTGCTTTCCAGCATTTGAATTTTCCGAGAGTTTCAAGGCGGCGCTTGCAGTTTTTAACAAGTCTGTCCTCAAAACCGGAACGGTTGAGTCCTTTAAGAGCAATTTCGCCGCATTTTATAAGTATGATTTCTTTCATTTACTGACCTCTTTATCTGCAAAGTGTGCTTATTGCGTCATTGAAAGCCGCAACAAGTT
Source organism: Oscillospiraceae bacterium (assembly GCA_045631325.1). Lineage (GTDB taxonomy): Bacteria > Bacillota > Clostridia > Oscillospirales > Ruminococcaceae > UMGS1668. The sequence continues at coordinate 2,167 of JAZQUO010000058.1, read as the reverse complement.
CGTCAATATCTTCTTTTTCTGTATCGCGACCGAAGCTGATTCGAATCGCGCTGTCGATTCTTGCGCTGTCATATCCCATTGCCGCAAGAACGTGGCTTTTTGCGCCGAGAGCACAGGCAGAACCGCTTGAAACGTAAATTCCGCGGTTTTCAAGGAAATGAAGCATAATTTCACTTCGGATTCCGGGAACGGAAACGTTCACTATATTCGGAAGCGCTCCTTCTTTTGAATTGAGCACAATTCCTTCGTTTCCAGCAATGCTTTCCTTCAAGTATTTTTCGAGCATGCTCATCTTTTCTTTTCTCGTGCTCATGGAAGCAGTTTCAAGCTGGGCCGCTTTTCCGAAAGCGGCGATAAGAGGCATTGCCTGGGTTCCGGGACGAAGCTGTTTTTCCTGTTCGCCGCCGAAATGATTTGGAAGAACCCTTGCGCCTTTTTTGATCCAGAGAGCGCCGGTTCCTTTCGGTCCGCCGATTTTATGCGCGGTTACCGTAACAAGGTCAACGCCGGATTTTTCCGCTTTGAACGGAACTTTGCAAAAACCCTGTACCGCGTCGGTATGGAAAAGAATTTCCGGGTTTTTGCGTTTTGCCGCGGCGCAGATTTCTTTGATCGGGTTTATTGCGCCGATTTCGTTGTTTACAAGCATTACCGATACAAGAACGGTTTTTTCGTCAACCGCTTCAAAAACCGAAAGCGGAGTTATAATTCCGTTTTCGTCCGGAGAAAGATACGTTACGGAAAATCCCATTGTTTCGAGCTGCTTTGCGCTTTTTATAACGGAATCGTGTTCATACGCGGAAACGATCACTTTGTTTCCCTTGCGCTTTTTTGCAAGGGCGCCGCCGATTACCGCAAGGTTGTTTGCTTCGGTTCCTCCGGAAGTGAAATAAAGTCCGTCCGGATTTCCGCCGATTGCATTCGCAACTTCGGTTCTTGCTTCTTCAAGGATTTTTTCCGCTTCAACGCCTTTCATATGAAGGGATGAGGGATTTCCGTAAATTTCGGTCATGACCTCGAAAGCGGCTTTTGCGGCCTCGGTATAAACTTTTGTGGTCGCGCTGTTATCAAGATAAATCTCTTTCAAAATTCCGCCTCCGATGAACATAATTCTCCATTATTCAGAGTTATTATACAATAAAATATATTAATTTTCAATATTTCATATTATATTTAATATATATTTTACATATAAATAATGGGATTTTTGCCGGAAAATTCCTCCAAAAATAAAAAACGGCGGAAATTTCTTTCCGCCGGATATTTATTCTTTATTTGTAAGAAGAACCTTAAAGGTTTTTCCGATGTTTTCGTGGGTGATGCTTCTGGGTTCAAAATGCACCATCTTAAAAGTCCAGTCCATAACCATTCCAAGGCCGAAAACGGAAATAACCGTTCCGATTCCGATAGTTGCGCCCATTGCCCAGGAAATTGCAAGAACGACAGCACTTATGATATTGTTGACCGTTCCGATGGAAATTTTTCTGCAGCGTTTTCCCACCGCAACGGTAAAAGCGTCCCTCGGTCCGCAGCTGAGCCCGGTTATCATATACATATACTGACCGATGCTCAAAATAAAAAGGCTTATCATAAAAATCACGAGTTTTGCAAAAAGGGAATCCATTTCCGGAACGGGATCAAGCATCGAGAAAAAGTCGCATCCCAATCCGACGCAGACGGCATCGATAAGCGTTCCCGCTCCGATCGGTTCTTTAAGCAAAAGGTCGATAAAAACTATCGAAAGGCCAATTGTTATGCTTGCCGTTCCGTATGTTATGGGAAAAACAATCGAAAATCCCTGATTAAGCGCATTCCAGGAAGGAAAACCGATATCCGCTTCAATCTGAAGATATATTCCGAAACCGATAAAGAACATTGTAAAAGCCGACCAGAGCATTTTTACAATTCTGCTGTTTCTCGGTGAAAGGTTTTTCCAAAGCTTTTCAATCATCCGCCGTACCTCTTTTTTATAATGAATAAAAAGATAATAGCACTTTTTGAAAGATGTGTAAATACTGAAAAAAACTTCTTCTGTCAAAAGGTTTTTCCCATTGAACCCTTTTTCTTTTTTCCAAAAAATGGGGTTGCATTAAAAGCAAGTTACTAAGCAGAATCCCGCCCTCCGGGTTACTTATTTTTCCCTCATCCGTCTGCTTCGCAGACACCT
>JAZQUO010000057.1:0-62403 GCA_045631325.1 Oscillospiraceae bacterium | reverse complement strand
TGCCCTGAAATCAAAACCACCAAAGCCGGAGCTCCGCTTCATTGCAAAAAGCTCCCCTTCCTTCGCAACGTAATCACCGTCGGTTTCAAAATGCCCGGCTGTCTTGAATTTGACGAAGCCATGGAAAGGGCTGAAGCCGTTTCCGAAGAGGAAATTGCAAGAATGGCCGCGGCAGTCCGCCCGGACGACGTTTGCAATATGCAGTACACTTCCGGCACCACCGGATTCCCCAAAGGCGTTATGCTCACCCATTATAATGTTGCAAACAACGGAAAATGCATCGGCGACAGAATGGGACTTTCCACCGCTGACCGCCTTATGGTACAGGTTCCCATGTTCCATTGCTTCGGGATGGTTCTTGCAATGACCGCCGCAATGACCCACGGCGCAACCCTTTGTCCGCTTCCCTATTTTTCCGCAAAAGCATCTCTTGCCTGCATAAACCAGGAAAGAATCACCGCATTCCACGGCGTTCCCACAATGTTTATTGCAATGTTCAACCACCCGGATTATAAAACCACAGATTTTTCTCATATGAGAACCGGTATTATGGCCGGCGCAGGCTGTCCGCCCGAACTTATGAGAAGAGCGGCTCAGCCGGATGAAATGAATATGCGCGGAATAATCAGCGTTTACGGACAGACCGAATCCTCCCCCGGAAGCACAACTTCCGCATGGGAAGATTCCATTGATCTTCGCTGCAATACCGTCGGATATAACCTTCCCCATGTTGAAACAAAAATTGTTGACCCGGAAACCGGTGAGGAAGTTCCTTTCGGAGTTAACGGCGAATTCTGTTCCCGCGGTTATAACCTTATGAAAGGTTATTACAAAATGCCCGAGGCAACCGCAGGAACCATTGACGAGGAAGGCTGGCTCCATTCCGGCGACCTTGCCTGCAAGAATCCTGACGGAACTTATAACATCACCGGCCGTCTTAAAGATATGATCATTCGCGGCGGCGAAAACATCTATCCGAAGGAAATTGAAGAATTTATCTACACCAACGATAAAGTCAAGGACGTTCAGGTAATCGGCGTTCCGGATAAAAAATACGGCGAAGAAATTATGGCACAGATCGTTCTTAAAGAACCTGGCAGCATGACCGTTGAGGAAATGGCGGATTATATAAAAGGCCGCCTTGCCCGTCACAAAGTTCCGAGATATATCGAATTTGTCGAAGGCTTCCCCATGAATGCCGCAGGAAAAATTCTTAAATACAAAATGCGCGAAGAAGCCGCAAAACGCCTTGGACTTGAACACGAAAGTTCCATCGACACCGGCAAAATCAGCAAATAAACATAAAAGAACACCCCGAACTTTGTTCGGGGTGTTCTTTTTATTTTACTGAATATCTTCAAGAGTAATGTCCGTTTCTTCAAGGTTCATTTCGCCCTGATATCCTCCGCCACACCTTTCAAGAAGATATTTCCCATCATCAGTTTTTTTGCCCCAAATTCTAAGCCAGCAATCGTCGTTGAATTCTTTGTTTTTTCCTTCTCTGGCCATATATTCATAAGTTACGAAAAATTCGTTTTCATCGCCGAGAACGGTTATATTTTCGATTGTTTTATCTGTCTGGTCATAAATTGCCGTTCCTGCTTCAAAAATATCTTTCAAAAAATGAGGGAACTCGCTTTTAGGTTCAAAAACGATTTCAGTTTCAAAAACTGCTGTTGGTTCTTCAGAAATTGCTTCATCTGCCTCTTCTTCCGGAACAGGTTCTTCACTCATACATCCGGAAAATGCTACCAAAAGGCAAAGCATAAAAGCGAAAAACATTTTTTTCATAAAAATTCCCCTTTCTTTTTTTCATTACGCTCTGTTTTATATCGTTACAACAAAGCTTGCGATCATCAAAGCCAATATTATAAACGGAGAGATTACCCAACCGGCTTTTTGAATAAAGCGGTAATAATCGCTTGGTCTTCCCCCTTCAACGTCAATACAATGTTTGAGTCCCCAAAAGAAATCCGGATACATCATATCGAAAATAACCGCAGCCGCAACAATTATAATTGCCGGAAGAAAAACCACATCGCCGCGGATTTCGGGTTTTCTTCTTTGAGAAATCTCATAAAGCCAGTTATATGTCGGAAGAAGTTCCTCTTCCGGAACATTTCCGTTAACATAAAAATTTATTTCAGGAATTTCCACGAACGGTTGATCATTTTCATCGAAAAGCATTCCGGCAACGGAAGTGCCTTTGAAAACAAGTTCGCCGTTTTCATAAATTTCAACATCCGGATTATGGTTTTCGGAATTATCGGAAACGATTTCGTATCCCCTTTCGGTTTCGTTTACCGTGAAGGCAATATAAGTTTTCATTCCGTCTTTCGCCATTGTCATTTCATAACGGTATCCTAATTCCCGGTCTTTTCCGGAATAAACTTCAATTCCTTCAAAAGGCGCTTTTTGTTTATAAAGAAAAGCATCTCTGTACCAGAAGCCGGGTTTAAAAAGCAAAAAGAGATATACCGCAAAGATAACAACTGAAACAGCCGTGGCAATCATACATTGCTTTTTATGGTTTTGAAAAAACTCTATCATAAAGATGCCTCCTTTCAAGCAAATTTTATCATATCAAGTTGAATTTTACAACAGAAAAACGGCGGGATAAATTTCCTCCGCTTTTATTAAGAAATTGCGTGAGCACCGACATTGTAATCGGTCCATGTTCCAATCTGCGGCCAGGTTGCGGTGCAATCGCTGAAGATATATGCACCGAGAGGGCTGCGCCATTTTGTTGCATTGAATTCAACAGTACGAAGTCCGTTATAGGCGTTTGGTTCTTCCCCTTCTTCTCTTCCGCTGTTAATAGTCATAAGAACGCCGCTGTCCCATTGATAAAGGTCGTTTGAGCCTCCTGCGGCGGTAAGATATCCGCGATGTTTAAGTTCGTCATATGTAAAGTTAAGTACCATTACACCATGTTTATTTTCAAAAATCCAGCATATTGCGGATTTTTCACCTTCGGTAAGTCCTCCCGGAGCCTCTGAGAGGTCGATACTGACGCATTCGACTCCGCCGTTTAATCCGCTGTCAGTTTCCCAAAGATCGTCAAGAACCTTTAAATAGAGCCCGCAGAGGTCGAAAAGCGTTCCTCCGAGCTGATTCTTGGTTCCGATGCTGAAAACTTCGATTTTATCAACCTTACCAAACCTTGCGGGATATGTTTCAAGAATCTCGCCGTTATGATAAATATGTGCGGTCATTCCGTCCATGATTGCAGAAGAATCCGCCGGTTCTCCGTCGAGAAAAACCGGAACATCTTTTACATTAAGGGTCATAACGTCTCCGTCGTTTTCGCCCGCAAGAACGAGTTCTCCTGTTTCTGCTCCATCAACGATTTTCATAAGGCTCAAATTCTTTATTTCTTTTCCGCTTTCGGGAATCGTGAATTCCGCGGAATATTCTTTTTCGTCAAAATCTCCAGGTGCGCGGAAATCCATTACTTCTTTTACGATTCTGTATGTTCCGGGTTCAAGAGTTCCGTAAAGCCATTGCCAGTTTACTTCCATTTCAACTTCGCCGTCTTTCGGAATCATATAAGCTTCGGAAGTCCAGGCTGTTTCGCCTTCAAAAATGAATGCCATTTCCTCGTTTTTATGTTCAAGACGGTAATAGCTTCCTGTATTGAGTTCCCCGCTTGGGTTTCCGCCGGATTGTTTAAAAACAACTGTTGCACCGTTAGCGGTAACGTTTTTTACGGAAAGGGTTATTCCCCAATCGTCCGGAGAATCAATACGGAAGCCGTAATGGCAGCTTCCGCTCGGATATTTAACGTAAAGTTCATAAATATAAACGTTTCCGCCCTTAGGAATTTCAAAAACGCCGTTTTCGCAATCAACCGCTTTTCCGGAAACGTTGCTTTCCGCTCCGGTTTTCCCGGGAACGTAATCTTTTCCCATATCCCAGCAGGTGAGTTCAAAAGAAATCACGCTTTCGTCAAAAATAAGTTTTGCCGTTTTTTCCGTTCCGGCGGCAAAAGAAGCTATTTCGGCAAAAGCAGTCGGGTGATTGGAATCCGCTTCAACCGCTGTCGCCGTTCCGTCGCCGTTATCATATTGCCATGAATAGGTTCCTTTTGTTGCGTTTACGGAAACTTCCCCGTACTGAACGGCAACCTCAGGCGGAGCTTTGAAATTTTCGCTTGGTTTAAGGTCAATTCCCTGCTCTTCTTCGCTTTGCGCGCAGGAACAGAGCATTAATAACGCAAGAAAAATCAAAAGAAGTTTTTTCATAATTTTTGCCTCCTAAAAAAGCTTTCAATATAATAGTGCCAAAAATTACCGGTTTTGTTGCAATGATTTATACCTTTTCTGCATATTTTTCGGCAAAGTAAGAAAAAAACTGTCCTCAATAAGCGGAATTATCTCCTCATCGGTCATAGTTCCGTCGAGAATAACGCTTATCCAATGTTCTTTGTTCATGTGATATGCCGGAACGACCGCCGGAAAAACGTTTCTCCAGAATTCGCCGGTCATCGGTTCTGCTTTTAAATTTATCCAGATATACCCAAGCCTTTCGCAGATTGCGGCAAACATTTTATTGTTGCTTTTGTGGCGCATTATTGTCCAGTTAAGATCCTTGAAAGGATAATCTTCATATGCATCTTCGAACCGAAGGCAAACTTCGATTGCATCCTTGCGGTCAAGCATTAAAACCACCTCCGCCTTTTTTCAATTGAATTATAACGCAAAAAAGCGGCGGAAACAATCTTTCCGCCGCTTTTTGTTCCTTTTGCTGTTATTCCGAAACCGGAATTTTTTCAATTATTTTCACCGCATATTTTCTTATAATGTTCGCGTCTATTGCGGTTATTTTTCCGTCAAGATCCACGTCGCCGAGGGAAATCTGTTTTTCCGTCGGTTTACGAAGTTTTGCGACAACAAGTCGGATGTAATATGAATCCATCACATCAACGTTGCCGTCAAGGTTGATATCCCCTAAAACGTATCCTTCTGCGGTTATTTTTCTGTTTTCGCAATAATCGCAATATATGCACATGCGCTGCTGTTCTCCGAATTCCGTTTCCGTCGGAGGAACTATCGTTTCCCATTCTCCCATCACGTGTCCGCCGAAACCGCTGTAACTGCTTATATAACTGTATCCGCATACGGAACAGATAATTTCTGTGTATCCTTCCTGAATGCAGGTTCCTTTTGTGACATTTTCGGTTGTTACAAAGTGTCCGCAAGGTTCGGAAATCCAGGTTATATAACCGCCGTAATTTTTCAGTTTATCTTTCCACGAAGCGCTGTTTTGGGGATAATAAGCGGTTGCGCTTATTCCGTTGAAGGTTTTTGCGTCAAATTCGGGGGCTTTTCCAAGGAAGTGAATTTCTTTAAGATATCCGCCGAAAACATAACCTTCGATTGTTCCTACGTTTTCCGGAATTGTAATTTTGCTTATTTTTGTGTTTCCGAAGGCGCTTCCGCCGATTTTTTTAAGCTTTTTCGGAAGATTTACCGAAGAAAGAGAACTGCAGCTTGAAAAAGCGCTTTCCTGTATTTCCGTAATTTCATCATGAAGAATTACCGTTTTAAGACTTGAGCAGCTTGAGAAAGTTATTCTTTCAATAACTTTAACTCCTGCCGGGATTTTTACGGATTCAAGTTTTGTGCAATACCAGAAAGCATATTCTCCGATTCTTTTAACGCTGTCGGGAATATCGATTGAAGTTATTGCTGTATGGTAAAAAGCATCCTGCTCTATAACCGTAAGGGTACTCGGAAGAGTTATTACTTTAAGTTCACTGCAAGCCCAGAAACTGTCTTCCGGAATTGTTGTAATTCCTTCCGGAAGATGAATTTCTTCAAGAAGCTGGCACCAGGCAAAGGAACCGAGACCGATTGACCTTACTGTTTCCGGAATTTCGATTGAAACAACGTTGAAATGTTCATAAAACGCATAGCTTCCTATTCCGGTGATTCCCGGTTCGATTATAACCTTCGTTATGCAGTCTTTGTAGCTGTTCCAGGGAACGCTGTTCCTTGAATAGGATTTTATACTTCCGCTTCCGGATATTTTTAAAATTCCTTCTTCGGTATTAAGTCTCCATTTTGCGTTGGTTCCGCAATAACCGCTGAGTTCATGAACTTTTTTTATTTCTCCGCAGCGCAAACAGGTATAAGTTGCGGTATTCCCGGAAACAGTTCCTTCGTCCCATTCATGTCCGAGCATCGGAAGATAATTGTCCATATAATATTCATTGCAATCTATGCAGGAATATTTTGTGTATCCCCAACGGATACAGGTAGGTTCAACAATTTCGGATGTGAACATATGACCAACAACCGAATATGTTTTCCAGGTTACAGTTCCGCCATATTGCTGACGGACGGAAGAAGTCCATTCGGAATTCCCCAGACGGTAAAGCAGCGTTGTTTTTGTGGATTTAAAAGCTTCTTTTGCAAATTCCGGAGGATTTCCCGTAAACTTGACGCTTGTTAATTTTGTGCAATTTCCGAAAACCATATTTCCGAAATTCATCACAGAACCGGGAATAACAACATTTTTAAGCGAAGAGCATCCCCAGAACGCATAGTCATTAATTACGCGGACCGATTCCGGAATTTCGATTTCCGCAAGAGCGGAACATCCGTCGAAAGCTTCTTCTCCGATTATTTCAAGTTTATCATGGAGTATCACTTTTTTAAGGGCAGTGCAGGAAGAAAAACAGTTGACCGGAATTTCTTTCATTCCCTTTGGAATATTTATTTCTTCAAGACCGTAGCAGGCCCAGAAAGCAGATTCCGCCATTGAGGTTATACCATCCGGAAGAACAAGTTTTTTAAGACTTCTGCAGGCATAAAACGCGTCTTCGCCGATACTTGTTATCGTACTCGGAAGTACAAGATTTTCAAGGGATTCGCAACCCCAGAAAGTTGATTCATAGATATTTCTTACGCCTTCCGGAATAATAATTTCTTTAATGTTTCTGCACCAGACAAATGCCTGCATTCCGATTGAACTTACAGTATCCGGAATTTCGATGCTTTCGATATTTTCAAATTCAAAAAATATTTCCGAACCGATCGAAGTTATTCCGGGTTCGATTATAACGTGGCGGATGCTTTCTTTATAACTTTTAAACCCGCTGTTTGAAGAAATACTTCCGTTTCCCCTTATATTAAGAATTCCCTCTTCGGTATCAAGATTCCAGTATGTTCCGCCCCCGCAGCTTCCGGAAATGCTGTATTCATATCTGATTTCGCCGCAGCGAAGACAGGTGTATGTTGTTTTTCCGCCGGAAACAACGCCTTCGTTCCAATCGTGACCCAAAGCCGGATTATAATCGCTCATATAGTAACTGCTGCAATCGTTACAGGAATAAACGGTGTATCCCCAACGAAGACAGGTTTCCTCAACAATGCTTTCGGAATAATCATGGTCCGCAACGGAATATGCTTCCCATCTGATACTTCCTCCGAATCCGTTTCCGATAACGCTTTCCCATTCGGTATTGCATTCCGGATAGCGTCCCAATGCCCCTACTCCGGCGAAGGCTGTTCCGGAAATTTCCGGAACCGAACCGGTGAATTTTATTAAACCGATTGACGAACAGGCGTAAAATGCCGTATCGCCTATATAATCAACGGAACCCGGAATTATTATATTTCCAAGAGCATAGCAGTATGCAAAAGTGCTTGATTTAATGTTTTCAAGTTCTCTTCCAAAATCTGCGCTCATAAGATTTGTACAGCCGGAAAAGCAGCTTGCACCGAGATCTTTTATTCCCGGCATTGAAACACTTAACAAATCCGTACAATCTCCGAAAGCCCAATACCCTATTTTTTCAAGGCTCTTTGGAAAATACAATCTTTCGATAAGGCGACAGGAAGTAAAAGCTTCGTCTTTTATCTCAACAAGTCCTTCATTGAACTTAATTTCCTCAAGATCCAGACAGCACCAGAAAGCATTTTCGCCGATTATTTTAACGCTTCCCGGAATTTCGATTCTTTGAAGTCCTTCGCACCAGCAAAAAGCCGCATATCCTATTTCTGTAAGGGTGTTCGGAAGAGAAGCGGTTTTAACTTCCGCAAGTTCATAAAAAGCTTCCGCTCCGATATAAGTAACGCCTTCTTCAATAACAATATTTGTTATTGAATTCATATATGAACGCCAGGGCTGGGAACTTCTGCTCATATTATTCATTCTTCCGTTTCCGGAAATTGTAAGAGTTCCGTTTTCATAACTCCAGCTTATTCCTGAACCGCAGCTTCCGCCGACAGCTGCTTCTGCGGTATAATCGGACATGCAAAAAATCAAAAAGCCAAGCGCAAGGCAAATAAAAATTTTTCCAAAACGTTTCATCTTCAGAACCTCCGGAAAACAGCAATCATCTAATTCACATTATATATTAAAAAATGATTTTATCAACCGGATATAATAAAAAAAACCTTGGAACAAAGTTCCAAGGTTTTTTGTGGCGGAGATGAAGAGATTCGAACTCTTGAGAGGCTTCTGACCCCTACACGATTTCCAGTCGTGCGCCCTCGACCATCTAGGCGACATCTCCAGATTGCTCAAGTAAGCTTGCCGTTTATCACAGCTCTTGATTATTATACTAAAAACAAAAAGAAAAATCAAGTCTTTTTTCAAAATTTTTTAATATTTTTTTAAGATATTTGCGTATATCGCAATTTTATGCTATTATTAGTCTGTATTTTGAATTATTTTTTCAAGGAGGAGATTCCCGATGACCGAAATTCTTGCCCCGGTTGGCGGAAAAGAACAGCTTATTGCCGCGGTGCGTTCCGGCGCAAATGCGGTTTATCTCGGCGCAAAGAATTTTAACGCAAGGCGGAATGCTTCCAACTTTGAAGATTTTGAACTTCCGGAAATTGTTTCCTATTGCCACGCAAGAAACGTCAAAGTACACGTTGTTCTCAACACCCTTGTTATGGATTCCGAAATTCCGGAACTTACTGAAGAAATCAAAAACGTTGCCCTTTCCGGTGCTGACGCAGTAATTGTGCAGGATCTTGCCGTTGCAAAACTTGTAAGAGAAATCTGCGCTTCAATCGAAATGCACGCTTCCACGCAGATGACCATACACGATCTCGCCGGTGCGCTTGAAGCGCAGAATCTTGGCTTTAAAAGGGCTGTTCTTTCAAGAGAACTTTCTCTTGATGAAATAAGATATATTGCAGAGCGAACCGATATTGAACTTGAAGCATTTGTTCACGGCGCACTTTGCATGTGCATGTCCGGTTGCTGCTATCTTTCTTCCGTCCTTGGCGGAAGAAGCGGAAACCGCGGACTTTGCGCCCAGCCCTGCCGTCTTGATTTCCGCTTCGGCGAAAAGGACCACGCACTTTCTCTTAAAGATATGTCCCATATCGAATATATCCGTAAGCTTGCGGAAGCCGGCGTATGCTCTTTTAAAATTGAAGGAAGAATGAAACGACCGGAATACGTTGCGGCGGCTGTAACGGCCTGCAAAGCCGCTCTTGCAGGAGATAAACCGGATATTGAATCTCTTCGGGCAGTTTTCTCCCGCCAGGGATTTACCGACGGTTACCTTACCGGAAAACGTACTCCCGATATGTTTGGTTTCCGAAGCCACGAAGACGTTACCGCCGCGGATAAAGTTCTTAAAAACCTTGCAAACCTTTATAAAGATGAGGCAAATCTTGTTCCCCTTAAAATGGAACTTTCCATTTCCGAAACCGCACCTTCCCTTCTCAAAGTTTCCGACGGCGAAAACACCGTTTCCGTAACCGGCGGAATCTGTGAAAAAGCAATGCGCGCCCCAACAGACAAATCCCTTGCGGAGCGCTATCTTTCCAAAACCGGCGGAACTCCCTTCTTTCTTTACGAACTTGAATTTTCCGCAGATGGCGAACCGATAATTGCGGCCGGAGAACTCAACGAAATGCGCCGAAAAGCTCTTTCAGAACTTTCTGAAATCCGCGAAAAAGTTTTTCCGCATTCCGTCCTGGATTTTGAAATCCCTGAATCCGAAAAACATATCGCAGAAAAAGCCGCTTTGCGAATCCGCGCGGAAAAATTCGAGCAGGTTCTTTTTGAAAACGAAGCGGAAGCGGTTATCCTTCCCCTTTCCGAAATTGAAAAACACCCGGAAGCAATTGAAAAATTCGATGAAAAACTTTTTGCGGAGCTCCCCGCCCTTGTTTTTGCTTTTGATGAAGAAAAAATTAGGGAAAGACTTTCCGTTCTTTATAAAAAAGGTCTCCGCCATGCCCTTTGCGAAAACATCTGCACCCTTCGCCTTGCAAAAGATTGCGGTTTGATAATTCACGGCGGTCACGGGCTCAATATTCTCAACAGCCTTTGCCTTTCGGAATATGAAAAACTCGGTGTTGAGGATGCAACCCTTTCCTTTGAACTTTCCGCACCGAAGATAAAACATCTCGGCGGCAAAATCAGACGCGGAATCCTCGGTTACGGATATCTTCCGCTTATGAGAATGCGCGCCTGCCCGATTAAAAAGGCGGGCGGATGCAAAAACTGCCCCGGAAAAGGAAAAATCAAAGACCGCATGGGCAAGGAATTTACCTATCTTTGCTTTGAAAAGAAGTTCGGTACCCTTTTCAACAGCGTTCCGCTTTATGTTGCAGATAAAGATGTTTCCGGAATCGATTTCATGACCCTTTGGTTCACCACCGAATCTCCGGAAAACTGCGAAAAAATCTATAATATGTTTAAAAATAAAGTTCCTGCGGATTTTGATAAAACAAACGGACTTTATTTCAGGGAACTTTTATAAAGGAGAAATATTATGGAAGTTATTTTTGCGATGAGTATTTTTTATATTTGTTACGGAATTTTCGGTCTTTTCGGGAAAATGAACGTTGCGGAAAAATACAGAGGTCACGAATGGACCAAAAACTACATAAAAGAAATTGCCGTCGGCGATATTATTCTCGGAGTTTCGTGGCTTATTCTTTATTTTGCCGAAAAACAGTATGACCCCGGCCTTGTAATGACGGGTCTTCTGATTGTTCTACTGGCTCTTCCTTCGCTGATATACGTTATCTGTATTGAAAGGAAATATTCAAAACTTTTGAAAAAAGATTAAAAAAATCCCTTTGCCGAAAGGCAAAGGGATTTTTCTTTTTTCACATAAGTTTTTCAAGTACCTTTTCAGCACATCGGATTCCATCCGCCGCCGCGGACATTATTCCGCCGGCATATCCGGCGCCTTCTGCACAAGGATAAAGTCCTTCGATTCCGATTGCTTCAAGGGTTTCGCTGTTTCGGACTATACGCACCGGGGAACTTGTTCTTGTTTCCGGGCCGGTGAGCACTGCTTCCGGATCTGCAAAGCCATGCAGTTTTCTGTCGAGGGCAACAAGTCCTGTTCTGAGCACCGAATTGATTTCTTCCGGGAACAGATCCGCAAGTTTTTTATCTTCAACGCCTCTTGCGTAGGTCGGTTCAACTTTTCCGAAGCGGGAAACTCCGCCGTTTAAAAATGCGCCGACGGTCTGTGCGGGAGCTTTTGTTCCGCCGCCCATTTCAAAGGCTTTTCTTTCAATTTCATGCTGGAAAGCCATTGCCTTGAAAGGGTCTCCGCCGAAATCTTCCGCAGAAACAGAGCATACGAGAGCGGAGTTTGCGTTTTTTCCGTCGCGGGCAAAACAGCTCATTCCGTTGGTAACAACTGCATCTTCCCTGTCCGCGGAAGGAACAACATATCCTCCGGGGCACATGCAGAAAGTATAGGCACAGCGGTCGCCTACATGATGAGAAAGCTGATATTCCGCAGCCCAAAGGGCGGAATTTTCTGCAAAATCGCCGTACTGTGCGCGGTTTATATCGGATTGGAGATGCTCGATTCGAACGCCGACAGAAAAAGGTTTTGCTTCCATGAGCACGCCTTTTTCTTTGAGCATTGCAAATGTATCTCTTGCGGAATGTCCCGCGGCAATAATTACGTTTTCAGCCGGGATTTCCATTCCTTCCGCGGAAACTGAAACAATTTTTCCGTTTCTGATGCAAATATCGTCAACTTTTGTTAAAAAACGGACCTCACCGCCAAGAGAGATTATCTCCTCACGGATATTTTTTACAACCTCTCTGAGCATATCGGTTCCGATATGGGGTTTCGCTTTGCTGAGAATTTCTTCCGGCGCGCCGTGTTTCTGAAGTTCTTCGATTATAAAATCGCATCTCGGGTCGTTTATTCTTGTTGTAAGCTTGCCGTCGCTGAAAGTTCCGGCGCCGCCTTCGCCAAATTGCACATTGGCTTTTTCGTTGAGCACGCCGCCTTTCCAATAGCTTTCAACCGCGGCGGTTCTTTCCTCAACTTTTGCGCCTCTTTCAAAAATAATCGGTCTTGCGCCGGCTCTTGCAAGATAAAGTCCCGCAAACATTCCCGCAGGTCCGAAGCCGATTATAACCGGTCTTTCTTCCGGAGCTTTTTTGAGCACCGGAATTTCCGCCGGAGAGATTTTTCTTAAAGTTACGTTTTTTGCTTTTGCTTTTCCGGCAATTTTCTCTTCATTTTCACAGGATACCGCAACCGAATAAACAAGCGAAACCCTGTCTTTTTTTCTTGCATCAACGGAAATTTTTGAAACGGAAACCGATTTTACTTCCGATGATTTTATTTTGAGCACGGAAAGAGCTTTTTCGAAAGCCTTTTCCTTAGGTTCGCCCGGGGCGATTTTTATTTCGGAAACAATTATCGGCATTTTTCATTCTCCTTGCTTCAAAAATCAAAAAGGCCCAATTTTCTGAGCCTTTTTGCGGTTTTATTACTGTTCTTTAACTGTAATGGTAATTGCGTAAGTTCCGATTGCCCAGGCATTCTGGCCGCCGGGAAGGAAAACTTCCGCCTGGATTCTGTATTGACCGGTCTGGGTGATTTCCCTTGTGCTCAGATCGATTTCCACAACGATATCTTTTGCGGAAATTGAATTGATAACCTCTTCCGGTCCGATAAGAGTTACCGCAACTTTTGAAGTATTTGCGGTGACCTTATATTCTTTCGGTGCGTTTATAATATTGATCTGGGTTGCGTTGAAAGTACTTTCAACATATCCTTCAAGATCAAAATCAATTGTTACTTCATCTTCATAATCACGGAGGGTAAGACCTTCAGGAAGATTTATTGCAAAATTAACCGAAGAATTTTCAAGGGTTATATTTCTCATATCGACATAACCGAGGAAGACTTCGCGGAAACGATCCACAAGATAATCTTCTCCTTCAACAAGAATATCCACAGCAGAAAGAGTATAGTTGATGTTTTCCGCATTGAAATATTTCGGAACGTTTGTGTAATCAAAAACAAGAGGATATTCCGCGGTTTTGTGAACGGGAATATAAACCGTTGCAACCTCGAAATCCATTGTTATTTCTCTTTCGTCATAGTTTACCGGGTTTCCTTCTTTATCAACAAGAACGATCTCGCCCACAGCCGCAATTGTTTCTTCGTAATCTCCGGAAAGAACAACTTCAACAACCGCTCCTTCTATTTTTTCGAGATCTTTTTCCGGTCCGGTTATAATTACCTGTTTCGGGTCGGTATAAATTTCTTCCTGAATAAATTCATCAGGAATATTGTAATCACCGATTATCCTGTATTGAAGTTCAAGTGTTTTATCGATATATTTATCGAATTTGATATCCATTGTGGAAGGACTTATACTTACTATTTCAAAATCTTTGGAACTGTTTTTAACAGCCTTCAGATTGAGGGTATAAGTTCCTGCTCCGCTTACTCCGGAAAGAGAGGGAGAAACAGAAATATCTTCCGCGGAAACACCGCCGATTACAGAACGGGAACCGCTTATTGTAACGTTTACCGTTGTTTCGCCGCCTTCGATTGCGGAAAGTCCGAGTTCGGCAAGAATGCCTGACTGAACGTTTACGTTGACTCCGACACCGGGAACAACAACTTCACCGGTCGGGCGGATTACAAGTGACACAACAAGCCAGAGAACAAACGAGGCCGCAAGAGAAATTATAAAAAGAACTCTTTTATCTTTGAAAATTCCGTTCATTTTTCTTCCGAACCTCCTTTTCCGAAGATTTTTGGAACTTTAGGCTCGGTCTTTTCCGGAATCATATATTCTTCGAGTTTCCGTTTAAGATAAACCGGATCCAGTTCGCGCATAAGTTCACCGTTTACTGCCATTGAAATTTTTCCGGTTTCTTCGGAAACAACAACAGCAACAGCATCGCTGTTTTCGCTTATTCCGAGAGCTGCCCTGTGTCTTGTTCCGAGCATATTGCTTATATCGTAGTTCTGAGAAAGAGGAAGGAAACATCCTGCGGCAAAAATTCTTCCGCCGCGGATTATTGTTGCACCGTCATGGAGAGGCGCATTATGGAAGAAGAGATTTCCGATAATTTCCTTGCTCGGTTCAGCATTGATTATGGTACCGGTGGAAATAATTTCGCCGAGTTTTGTTTCGCGTTCAAAAACAATAAGTGCACCGACGTCATGTTTTGCAAGTTCGGTAACGCCGTCAACAACTTTTGCGATACAGTTTTTCAAAAGAGTTTCTTCGTCAATTTTCTCCGTTGTAAAATTAAGGAACGAAAGATTGGAAAATTTTGATTTTCCCATGCTTTCAAGGGCATGTCGAAGTTCCGGTTGGAAAACAACAACGATTGCAATTATTCCGAAACTGAAAAACTGTTCAAGAAGATAGGAAGTGCTTTTGAGTTCGATTGCCGCAGCAAAAGCATACACAACAAACATTATCGCAATACCTTTGATAAGCTGTCCCGCCCTTGTGTTGGAAGCAAAAACAAGAACTTTATATAAAAGATACGCAATAATTACAATATCTGCAAGGTCCCATATTCTGAATGTTTTGAGCACGTTCAATATGCTTTCCCAAGAAAATGCAAGTTCTCCCATATTTTTTCCTCTTTATATAAACTAAGTTATTATTTCTCTTATTATAATAATAGCACAAGAGAAAGCATTTTCAAGTATTATTTTGTTAACAAATTCAATATTTTTTTGAAACGGATTTAATTATTCCGATAAGTTTTAAAATTTCCTCCTCCGTATTCATCGGACCTATGCTCAGGCGGCAGGTCCCTCTCTTTTCCGTCCCCATTTTATGATGGGCAAGTGAGGCGCAATGGAATCCGCCCCTTGAGGCAACACCTTTTGCCGAAAGGATTTCTGCTGTTTCTTCCCCGTTAAGATCACCGATAACAAAGGAAATGACCGCGCTGTGTGTTTCCTTTTCCGGTGATTTTGTAAAAAGAGTCACATTACCGATTTTCGAAAGTTCACCGTGAAGGATTTTTGCAAGGCGGATTTCTTTTTTTGCAATATTTTCTTCTCCGGTTTCAAGAATTTTTTCAATTCCGGCGGAAAGTCCGCAGATTCCCGGAACGTTAAGAGTTCCGCTTTCAAGCATTTCCGGAAGGCCTTCCGGCTGCTGCGGAATAAGAGAATATGTCCCGGTTCCTCCGAAAATAAGCGGTTTTAAAAGTTCCGGTCTTTTTGCTGCAAGGATCCCCGTTCCCATCGGTCCAAGAAGTCCTTTATGTCCCGGCGCACAGATAAAATCCATTCCGCTTTCTTCCATATTTATCTTTTCGGTGCCTGCTGTCTGGGCAAGATCTCCAAGAAAAAGGATTCCGTGCTCATGGGCAAGTTCTGCGAGCATGTTAAGAGGAAGCTTTATTCCGAAAACGTTTGATGACCCCGTTGCAACTATCATTTTCGTATCATTTCTTATAAGATTTCTGAAAGATTCCACCGTTTTTTCCGGTTCACCTTCAAAAGTTTCGGCAACGGAAAAGCTTATTATTCCGCGCTTTTCCAGTTCAAAAAGCGGTCTTAAAACCGAATTGTGCTCAAGGTCGGAAATTATAAAATGTCCGCCTTCCGAACCGATGCTCATGAGCACGATGTTGAGAGCTTCCGTGCAGTTTTTTGTAAAAACAAGGTTTTCGGAATTCGGAAGTCCGAAAAGTTCCGAAGCTTTTTTCCTGCATCTGAATACAGCTTTTGACGTTTCCATTCCCATCCGATGTCCGCTTCTTCCCGGATTTGCTCCGAAACGAAAAAAAGATTCCGAAACAGCCTTCCGGACCGAAAGCGGCTTTGGAAAAGTTGTTGCGGCGTTATCAAAATAAAGCAAAATTTTCACCGGCTTTCTCTTATTTCGTTGATTCTTATTCCCGAAGATTTAAGAATTTTTTCAAGTTTTTCCTTTTCTCCGAAGGCTTTTATAACATATCCGCAGCCATACGGATTCATATTTGTATCCCGGAAAATATTTGCTCTGTAACCGTTTTTACGAAGGATCTCCTCGCCTTTCATTGCACTTGTAATTGAACTGAGAAGAAAAAAATATTCTTTCATAATATATACCACCCGTTCCGATAGGATTATTTTCTTTATATTATATGAAAAGCTTTCTTTTTCCGCGCAAAAAAACGCACCCCGGAAAACGGGGTGCGTAAAAAATTTGTTTTTTTGTTCGGTTTTATCAGCCTCTTCCGGCTTTTATAATATTTGCTTCGTGTTCTGCCATTGTTTTTGCATAATAGAAGTTTCCGTCATGGTCTGTTACGAAGTAATAATAATTTGTATCGTCCGGATAAAGAGCAGCTTTTATTGCATTTATACCCGGGTTGCAGATAGGACCTACGGGAAGACCTGCTCTGTAATTCGTATAGGTGTAATATGCATAAAGATAGTCATTGGAAAGAGATTCGTCTTCGACGTAAGGTTCAATATTTTCTGTATAATAGAAATAGGTTACGTCGGACTGGAGATAAGGAAGACCTGAACCGGGGGTAAGGCGGTTATGGAAAACAGAAGAAACTATCTTCATATCCGCAATATATGCTGCTTCGGACTGGATTACGGAAGCAAGAGTGATAACATCCTCAAGGCTCATTCCGAGTTCCTTCATGCGGAGATAATATTCCGCGCTGAATTTGTTATTGAAGTTGTCGATGAACTTTGCGATAACGCTTCTCGGAGTGGAATTTGTGTAGAATTCATAGGTATCCGGGAAAAGGTATCCTTCCCATTTGAGATAGATTTTTTCGTCCGTTCCCATCTGTCCTTCGAATTCATATTCAAAGGTTTCGGTTTTTGCCGCTTCTATAAATTCATCGTATCCGCAGACACCGTTTTCTTCAAGGCGCGTTGCAATTTCACGAAGGGTCATACCTTCATAGAAGTTTACCGTTACAACATTCTTCGGTTTTTCCTTGGTTTTAAGAGCCTGGAAAATCTGGTCATAACCAAGGTTTGAATTAAGGGTATATTTTCCGGGAGCAAGTCTTGTTTCCATATCCTTTACCCTTGCATAAACTTCAAAGGTGAAAGGTTCGTCGATAATTCCTCTTTCTTCAAGAAGATTTGCAATTTCGGAAAGTCCGTATCCTTCCGGAATAACAATTTCAACCTCCCTGCTTTCCTTGCTGAATCCGACAAGGTCATTGATACTTGAAAGAGCAAAAGAGGCGATAAAAACAGAAGTTGCAAGAACACCGGAAACCCAGATTACTGTAAGAAGCCAGTTATATGCGGTATTGAGTCTTTTTTTCTTCTTTTTCCTTGCGTAATCCTCATCCTGAGTTTTCTGCGGAGCTTTTTTCTTTTCCGGAACGGGTTCTTCGGCTTTTTTTACCGGTTCTTTTACAAAAACCTGTTCTTCCTCTTCCGGAGGAGGAGGCGCAAAGATATCGTCTTCAAATTCAAAAACTTCGTTTTTTGTTTTTACCGGTTCCGGTTCTTTTTTTGCAGAAGAAGTTGCATCTTCAAAGAATGAAGAAAAAACAAGATCTTCATCTTCTGATGGCGTTTTCTTCGTTTCGGTATCCGGTTCAAGATTTTTGAAGAAATCTTCAAATTCTTTGTTGTTCATAAAATCCTCCGATTATTCTGCGGTTTTTTGATGTAACCAACGTTTCAAAATTTACATATCATATAACATACCGGCAAAACGGAAAACCGAAGCCGATATAATTTTTTCTTACGAGGTGAAATTTCATGTTCGGAAACAATAACTGCTGCTGGTGGATTATCATCCTTATCCTTCTCTTCTGCTGCTGCGGAAACAACGGTTACAGCAACAACGGCTGCGGTTGCAACAACGGCTGCGGCAACGATTGCGGATGCGGCTGCGGCTGCGGCTGATGACCATCCATCTTCCATAAGCCTTTGCCCTGCGCCAAAAACGCAGGGCTTTCGGCATTTATTCCGAAAATTCCTCTATTCCGTCAAGATTCCCTTTTATTTCCGAAACAAGAGCAAGGGCAAAATCTTCCGCAAAAACGGGGCCGCTTGCTGTTATAAGTTTTCCGTCAATTTCAAGTTTTTCGGCGGTGTAAACGCCTTCCTCAACTTCAAAACCCGGGAAGCAGGTGTATCTTTTTCCTTCAAGAGCACCCGTTCCGGAAAGAACGTAACCGGGCGAAGCACAGATTGCACCGATTATTATATCATTATGAAGCGCAAATGTTATGGCATCATTAACAATTTTTGAATTTTTAAGATTTTTTGCCCCGGGCCAGCCTCCGGGAAAAACGAATGCCTCCGCTTTTCCGAAATCGACTTCATCTTCTTGAATATCTGCGGTTACGGTAAGTCCATGGGCACTTTTAACTGTTTTTCCGCCTGTTCCGACTGTTTTCACGTCTATTCCGGCCCTTTTCATAAGGTCAAAAGGAACAACAGCTTCCATATCCTCGAATCCTTCCGCAAGGAAAAGATATACCATTTTTTGTTTCCTCCTTATTTTACAATAAGTTCGGTTCTCGGTTTTCCGCAGGTCATTTTTCCTTCGGAACATTTTCCGCCGGAAACGCAGGCAGGACCCGCATGCGCAAAGAGAGAAGGTGCTTCCTCTCTGCAAAGGCGGAGCATTTCGTCTGCTACGGCACGGATTTCCCACTGTGCTCTGTTGCAGCAGCGAAGACGGAAAAGATTATGGAGACTGCGTACATTCATGGTTACGATCATTTTTGTGTCGCAGGCATTCGGAAGAACAAAACGGGCGTCTTCGATTGCTTTCTTTTCTGCAAGTTTCCAGGCTTCTTCTTCGGATTTTCCCTCTGCCATAAATTCTTCCGCAGCTTTTTTGCGGAGAATTTCAGTAAGCTTATGATAGCTTTCGGAGCAAAGATCCATTATTTTGTTATATTCTTCAAGAGCTTCCTCATCTTCGCCGATTGCGGGAGGAACGATAAAATCAAAATGTCCTTCCTTGTTTACATATCGCTGGCTCTGAACGCTGTAAGAAGCGATTCTGTGGCGGGTTATCTGCGCAAGAAATGCACGGGAAACGCCTTCAATAGTAAAGGTGAACGTTACATGTTCAAGGGGACTTTCATGGCCAAGTCTTTCGAGCATTGCAACATAATCGGAGGCTTTTTCATCCGTCATTCCGTCAAAGAGTTCGTCTGCCCCGGAGTTGCTGTAACAAAGTCTTGCTGCAGCTGCAATTGTTTTTTCCGGATTCGGTGTATGGCAAAGAAGATTGACTTTCATAACGGTTACCTCCCAAAAAATATATAGATACACTATATTATATAACAAATATGGTTTTATATCAAGATAAAAAAACAGACCGCACAGCGTGCGGCCTGAAAATCTTTTTTTGATTATTTTACGGTAACGGTGAAACCGAGGGTTTCGATATGCATTCCTGCTTCGTCAAGGAACATTACAGAAACGGTGGAAGTTCCTTCGCCGATTGCTTCAAGTTCAAAAGTTCCGTCCTGAATTCTTGCTCTCTGTTCTGCGGAAACAACGCTTACGTTATCATAAAGAAGAACAGCAATTGCAGCTTCATCGCCGAGAGCAACGGGAATTTCAATGGTGTCGCCTACAAGATAGGTTATGGGAAGTTCGGTGATATTGCCGTCATAACCGTAATTGCCGATGGTGAATTTCCATTCTTTATCAAGGAAATCACCGACAAAACCTTTTACGTCATCTACATAGAAGAATTTATCATCCATTGCAACGGTATAAGTTTCGCCCATTTCAAAAACTTCGCCTTCGGGAAGCATGATGATAAGCTGTGCATAAGCGGGATTGGTGTCGCTGTTGAGGAAGATATGGTCGCCGTCCATACGTGCGTCATATCTGAGAACTTCTTTTCCGTCGGAAACTCTTGTTACAACAATTTCGCCTGTTCCAAGTTCAACGTTAGGGGTGTTCATAACAATCTGGAGAGCGGTAAGACCGGAAGCAAAAGTCTGTCCTTCGTCACTTACAGGATAGAATTCAATGTCAAAATCCTCTTCGGTTACATAGTGAGGATCGGGTCTTGCGCATCCGGTTACGGAAAGCATAATGAGAATAAGGCCGAGCATTACGGCAAGCATTTTTTTCATATTGATAAACATCCTTTCTGCATATCTAACCGCAATTATAATATAAAACAAGAAAAAAAGCAAACTATTTTTAAGTCAATTAACAAAAATTGACTTTTTGTTCACAATTTCCCTTATTTTAATACCGAAAAAGCGACTTTATCTCATTTTTATATCTGTAAAGCTGTATATCTTTACATCAAATTATACTTACAGGTATTATAAAACAGCTTCTTTTTCTTGACATCTCCGGCTCTTTGGATTAGGATTATATGCAGAAATTCTCTTTTTCGGAGGTAATTATGTTCAGCGAATACAGCGCTCTCGGAATTGTTCACAAGATTTTAAAAATGCATATAAAACCCGGTGATTTTTGCATTGACGCAACTTCCGGCAACGGACACGATTCGGTTTATCTTTGCGAACTTTGCGGTGAAAACGGAAAAGTTCTTGCAATGGATATCCAGCCAGAGGCCGTTGAATCAACGAAAGCAAATCTTGCCGAACACGGATTTTCCGGCATCAGCGAAGTTTTTTGTACAAGCCACAGCGAAATTGACAAATTTGCAAAGCCGAACAGCGCCGATTGCATTGTTTTCAATTTCGGATGGCTTCCCGGCGGAAGTCACGACGTTTTCACCAGGGCGGAAACAAGTATCCCCGCAATTCAAAAATCCCTTGAAATTCTTAAACCCGGCGGTCTTCTTTCCCTTTGCGTTTATTACGGAAGGAACAACGGATATTCCGAAAGGGACGCAATTCTTGAATTTGTAAAATCCCTTCCGGGCGCCCAATATAACGTAATGAAATGCGATTTTTTAAACAGACCGAATGACCCTCCCTTCCCGATTTTTATTGTTAAGGATAAAGAATATTTCAAATAAAAAAATTCTCCCCTTTGCGGAGGATTTTTTGTTCAGCTATGTAATTATTTGATGATTTCGATTCCGCCGATGAAAGGAAGGGGTTTCATTTCGCCTTTAAGAGCATTGATGATTCCGAGGATTGTAAAAACAAAACATGCAATTCCGCCTACAAGCGCAATGACGGTTCCCACTACCGGAATGATTCCAATGATACCAATTACGATTCCCGCAAGGAAAAGAACAAGTCCCTGATTTGCATGATAACGTGCGAATGCGTCATCTTTTGCAGCAAGAAGCGGAACAAGGAAAAGAATCCAAATGTAAGAGATTGCTGCCATAATTTTGTTGCCTTCCATAATAAAAGCCTCCTTAAAAAACTAAACTATTTTATTTGATATCTTCGTCTCCGAAGGGATCCCCGCATTCAGGACAGAATTTCGGGGGATTTTTCGGATCTTCCGGTTCCCAACCGCATTTGTCACATTTATACTGAGGAACGCCATCGGGTTTCTTTGCGCCGCAATTGGGGCAGAATTTGCCTTTGTTTACAGATCCGCAGGAACAGGTCCAACCGTCTTCCGGTTTTTTTGCGCCGCATTCAGTGCAGAATTTACCGTTGTTGACCGCGCCGCAGGA
Source organism: Oscillospiraceae bacterium (assembly GCA_045631325.1). Taxonomy (GTDB): domain Bacteria; phylum Bacillota; class Clostridia; order Oscillospirales; family Ruminococcaceae; genus UMGS1668. Next base: position 40,612 of record JAZQUO010000057.1, on the reverse strand, counting down.
ACATTTCCAACCGTCTGCTGCAGGTGCAACGGGAGCAGTTGCAGGCTGCTGTGCTGCCTGCTGCTGGCCCATTGCATAAAGATTCGGCGCGTTGATTCCGCCTGCGTTCTGTGCGATATTCATGCCCATGAATGCCATTGCGGCGCCTGCGCCTTCGTTTGCGGCGGCTGCCTGCATTGCGGAAGCCTGTGCGCCTACAAGATGTGCGGCCGCTCTGGTGGGATCCATGAACGCTGCATTGCGCTGGAGTTCCTTGATCATCTTTTCGTCTTCTTCGTCCGCTTTTACGGAAGAAACGCCGAAGGAAACGATTTCGATTCCGCGAAGTCCGCGCCATTTTTCGGAAAGAACTTCGTTAAGTGCTTCCGCCATTTCCATGGTATGTCCCGGAAGAGCGGAATAGCGGATTCCCATTGCGGAAATTTTTGCAAATGCAGGTTGGAGAGCGGTAAGAAGTTCAGATTTAAGCTGGCTTTCAAGTTCGCTTCTGTTATACTGATATGCTACGTTTCCGCAGACGTTGGTATAGAAAAGAATCGGGTCGGAAAGACGGTAGCTGTATTCGCCGAAGCAGCGGATGTTGATATCGATATCGATTCCCGCTCTTTCATCAACAACGCGGAAAGGAACGGGGTTCGGGGTTCCGTATTTGTTGCCGATGAGTTCTTTTGTGTTGAAATAATAAACTCTCTGGTCTTTTCCGGTATCTCCGCCGAAGGTGAAACGCTTTCCGATTGTTTTAAATGTTTCGACAATGCTTGTTCCGAGTTTTCCGGTGAAGATCGAAGGTTCGGTGGACATATCATATGTATATTCGCCGGGTTCCGCGCAGATATCAACAACTTTTCCCTGTTCAACGATACACATGCACTGGCCGTCTGCAACGGCAATTACGGAACCGTTTGAAATGATGTTATCCTCGCCTTTTGTGTTGGAGCTTCTGCCGCTTGTTCTTTTTTCGCCTTTGGTTGCAAGAACTTCCGCAGGAATTGCTTCGCAATAGAAATACTCTTTCCACTGGTCAGCAAGAACTCCGCCGACTGCTCCGCTTATTGCTTTAATAAGTCCCATGGAAAACATCTCCTTTTCTATAAAAGATTACAGCTTAATTATAAAGTTTTTTGACAGAATTATCAATAGTTTTTTATTTTCTTTCAAAAGAATCGAAAACAAGCTTTTCAATTCCGGAAACGGAACGGAGAAGGTTACGGTCTATTCTTGTTATATTGATTTCGATTCCTTCATCTTCAAGCGCCGCAAGAAGTTCCATCGTTCCGTAGGAATCGAGAATTCCGCTTTCAATAAGGTCTGTATTCTCATCAAAAACTTTTTCATCTTCGCAAATTTCGAAAAGGATTTTTTTAACATCGGTCAAAGTTCAATAAGCTCCTTTCTGTCGATTTTTCCGTTTTTATTAAGCGGAAGGGAATCGAGGAATTTTATGCTTTTCGGAATCATATATTCCGGAAGTTTTTTTGAAAGTTCCCTGCGGATTTCCTCTTCGGGAATATTCCCGGAAACAAAAGCTTTTATAAGCCGGACTTCACCTTCCGGGTTTCTTTTTGCAACGACTGCACAGTTTTCAACACCGCAAAAAGAAGAAATAACAGCTTCGATTTCCGGAAGTTCGATACGATAGCCTTTATATTTTATCTGGCTGTCCGATCTTCCTTTGCAGTAGATTTTCCCGTTTTCAATAAAACCGATATCACCGGTCCTGAAACAGTTAATACCGTTTTCTTTGTAGAAACCGCCTGCTTCTCCGGAAAGATATCCTTTTGAAACGGATTTTCCTTTAAGGACGATTTCTCCGTTTTCGGCGGTTATTTCTGTTGCGGCGGAAGAAAGTATTCCAACCGGAAGAAGCTCTTCCCTTTCAAGAATCTCCTTTGTTATTTCAATTGCGCAAACAGCTGAAGCCGCTTCCGTCGGGCCGTAGGCATTGATTATTCTGATATCCGGAAATCTTTCAAAAATTGTTTTTGCAAAGGAATTCTGAAGGGTTTCTCCGCAAAAATAAACGCATTTTATAAAGGGATACTTTTCTGCCGAAAAATTTTTGTTCATAAGGCAAAGGCGGAAGAATGTCGGAGTTGCAACAAGAACTTCCGGTTTTTCTTTTTCGATTGCGGAAAAAATCTCATCAAAATCCCCGTTTCCGGAAAGCTGGACAAGTTTGTTCCCTTTAAAAAGAGAACCGAAAATTGCCGCGGTGCTCAGATCAAAACTAAAGGAAGCATGGCTTAAAACACCGGCATTTTCATAAAGCGAAAAAGGTTCAAGCGACGTTATCCATCCGATGAAATTATCGAGATTTCCGTAGGAAACAGGAACGCCTTTCGGGTTTCCGGTGCTTCCGGAAGTGAAAATAATATATGCCGTTTCGTTTTCGGAAAGTTTTTCGCATTTATTTTCCGTTTCTTTAAATTCAATTTCCGTTCCGCGGCAATCAAGGATAACCGAAGCTTCCGAAAGGGATATTATTTTATTTTTCCTTTCCTCCGGAAGGTTCGGTTCAATCGGAACATAAGCTCTTTTTGCAATAATACAGGCAATTATCGATGCAAAGGAATTCAGATTTCTTTCTCCCAAAACAATTACCGGATTTTTGTCTCCGGAAAGTTTTTCCGCAATTTTTCCTGCTTTTTCAAAAAGTCCGGAATATGTGATGTTTTCGTCTTTATCGGAAAAAGCGGTTCTTTCGCCGAATTTTTCCGCAAGTTTTTCAATTTCTAAAATCATTCAATCATCTCTAATCTGTTCCGGCGGAATTAAGGAATAATCATACATTACAAGGGAATGGTTATCAAGAATAAGTTCTTTTTTGATTTCGTTATTCGTTTCCCTGTCGATTATATGTCGGAAAACTTTTGATATTCTGTAAAATTTTCCGTTCTCTTTACGGAAATGGTGATTTTCTTCCGTAAGGCGGTAACGGAAAGGATACTGTTCTTCGCTTCGGAGTTCTCCGCAAAGTTCCCCTTCTTCGATCCAGACAAGGATCTGGACCTTTTGTTCCGTGTTGTTTTTAAATCGGTAATCCACATAGTTGTTAACAACGGAAGTTCCCGTTCCGAATGGGACTCTTCTTCTTTCGTCCGGAAAAAGCGCATCGGAATGATGGTGCAGTTCGGTCACATCAAGAGGACTGTTGAGCACAAGCCAATGGACCATATTCGCCATCTGGCAAAGTCCTCCGCCGATATCCGAACCGAGCTTTCCTCCCCTTTTTATAACAAGTCCTTCAACATATCCTTCCTTTTCGGTCGTTTTTCCGATTGTTTTCCAAAAGGAAAAGGTTTCGCCGGGTTTTATGATAATTCCGTTTATCTTTTCCGCGGCAAGGCGGATATTTGTAACTTTGTTTTCCTGGAGTTTTATATCAACTCCCGCAAGGCGTCTTACGAGAACGGAACTATGGCTTTTTACAATATTCGGAAGAATTTCTTCCGTTTTTTCCCTTGCTATTTTTTCGCTGCTGAAAAAATCCTTTAAATTTCGGCGCAAGGTTTCCTTTTTTACCGAAATTTTATAGCAGGTCGGGTTTATATCGCAAAAAAGTTTTCTTCCCAAAAAATTCGCCCTCTTTTCAAAGCAAAAACTCATACCGGTTTTATTATAATACTATGTATTTATAAAGTCGAGTTTTTGGAAGTTTTTGTTGCATCCGGCGGAAAAATATTCCAAATAAGAATAAAAAGCCGCCTTACGGCGGCTTTTTTCTTTGTTTTTACGAAAGTTCTATCATATTCGTATAGAGCTGGTAATATTTTCCCTTCTGGGCAAGGAGATCATCGTGGTCGCCGCGTTCAACAACTTTTCCCTGTTCAAGAACAAGAATCGCGTTGGAGTTACGGACTGTTGAAAGGCGGTGGGCAATAATGAATACCGTTCTGTCCTTCATAAGACCGTCAAGACCTTTTTCAATAAGTTTTTCGGTACGGGTATCGACGGAGGAAGTTGCCTCATCAAGAATCATAACCGGCGCTTTGGAAACGGCCGCCCTTGCAATTGCAAGAAGCTGGCGCTGTCCCTGGGAAAGGTTTGCGCCGTCGGAATGGAGCATTGTATCGTAACCCTGGGGCAGATGGCTTATGAAATAGTGGGCATTTGCGATTTTTGCAGCTTCGATACATTCTTCATCCGTTGCGTCAAGTCTTCCGTAACGGATATTTTCCATAACTGTTCCGGTAAAAAGATGTGTATCCTGAAGAACGATTCCGAGAGAACGGCGGAGATCGTCCTTTTTAATATCCTTTACGTTGATTCCGTCATAAATGATTTCGCCGCCCTGGATATCGTAAAAGCGGTTTATAAGGTTTGTAATGGTTGTTTTGCCCGCTCCGGTTGAACCGACAAAAGCAATTTTGTGTCCGGGTTTTGCAAAAAGCGAAAGGTCATGAAGAACGGGTTTTCCTTTAACATAGGAAAAATCGACGTTATTGAAACGGACATCTCCGCGAAGAGGAACTCTTTTTCCGTCCGGAAGGACCCAGTTATAATCATCCTCAACTTTTTCAAGGGTTACTTTTCCTTCGTCAACTTCCGGTTCAAGGTCAAGAACATCAAAAATTCGTTCCGCACCGGCAAGAGCCAGCATTATTGAGTTGAACTGTTCGGAAATCTGGCTTACCCTGTCCGCAAAAGTCCGGATATACTGCAAAAACGCAATGAGAATTCCGCCAACCTGTTCGCCGGAAAGCCAGAGAACACCTATTGCGCAGGTAAGAGCATAGAACATATGGGAAAGGTTGTTAAGAAGAGGACCTACAACGGAAGTTGCAATAGTTGCGGTTGTGGAAGCCTTCCGCAAATCTTCGTTTATGGGTTCAAAGTTTTCCATAACCTCTTTTTCGTGGGTGAAAACTTTGATATCGCGCTGTCCGGAAATCATCTCTTCAATATATCCGTTTACGGAAGCGGCATATTTCTGCTGTTCGCGGTAACTTTTACTGCTTATTTTGGTGGTGACTCGGACGATAAGAACAACTATTGCCGCAAGAATTACCATTATTGCAAAAAGGCGCATTGAAAGAACAAGCATCATTGCAATCGTTCCTATGAGGGACATCACGGATATCATAAGCTGGGTTATGCTGTGCTGCAAAAGTTCGTTGGTCGCCTCGATATCGTTCGTATAATAGCTCATAAGGCTTCCGTGGGTGTTATTGTCAAAATAGCTTATGGGAAGAGTCTGCATTCTGTTAAAAAGTTCCGAACGCAGTTCGCGCATTATAACAGTGCTGCATTCAAGCATAAGGCGGTTGAGAAGATAGTTCGTGACCGCGGAAAGAACATAGAGAAACGCAAGACCGATCAAAAGGGCGATATATTTTGCGAACATTTCGTCCTTTGTTATTCCCGTTTCTTTAAGTATATTTACAAGAGGTTTCATGCAGTAGGATGCGCCTATGGTTGCAACCGCATAAACAAAAATCGAAGAAACTGCCGCAACAAGAATCGTAGTACAGTGTCTGAAATACTTAAAAAGGCGGAGAAGAGTTTCCATCGGCGATCTTGCCGCTTTATAGTTTCGGAGTTCAACTCTCGGCATTCTGCTCGTCCTCCTCTCTCATCTGGCTTTCGTAAACGTCCCGGTAAATTGCGCTTCTTTCCATAAGTTCGGAATGGGTTCCAACGTCGGAAAGTTTTCCTTCATCAAGAACGGCAATTCTGTCACAGGTCATAATTGAAGCGATTCGCTGGGCGATTATGATTTTTGTCGTTCCGGGCATGGAATTATGAAGAGCGTGGCGGATATGTTCGTCGGTGGTCATATCGCAGGCGCTTGTTGAATCGTCAAGAATAAGTATCTTCGGATGCTTGATTACCGCCCTTGCTATGCGAAGACGCTGGCGCTGGCCGCCGGAAAGATTTGCACCGTCCTGTTCAAGCATTGTTTCATAGCCTTCTTTAAAGCGGTCGATGAATTCATCGGCGCAGGCAATATAGCAGGCTTCCTTCATTTCATCAAGGGTTGCGTCTTTCTTTCCCCAACGGAGGTTATCCGCAATTGTTCCGCTGAAAAGAGAACCGTTCTGAAGTACCATCGAAACGCCACTGCGGAGGTTTTCGAGTTTGTAATCTTTAACATCGATTCCGCCGACTTTTACAGTTCCGGAAAAAGTATTGTAAAAACGTGGGATCAGGTTTACGAGGGTGGATTTTCCTTCGCCGGTTCCGCCGATTACGCCAAGGGTTTCGCCGCTTTCAACATGGAGATTGATATTATATAGTTCAAGTTTATCCGCTTCTCCGGTATAGCTGAAGCAGACGTTTTCGAAATCAACACTTCCGTCAGCAACTTCATCATCGGAAGTACCGTCGGTGATATCAACTTCTTCATCAAGAACTTCGTTGATTCGGACAAGGGATGCCTGTGCTCTTGAAAGGGACATAACAAGCCAGGAAAGCATTGTAAGGGAGCTTACCGCCTGGGTCGTATAAGAAACCATACTTACAAGTTCGCCGGTATGGAGTCCTGTGTTTTCAAAAATTATTTCCTTACCGCCAAGGAAAAGAATCGCAATGGTGCATCCCCACATGATAAGCATCTGGATAGGTCCGGTCATTGTAAAAAGTCTTGAGGAAGCAAGCTGGGCATTGCGGAGATCTTCCGCTGTTTCGCGGAATCTTCCGGATTCATAGTTTCCGCGGACATAGGCTTTTACAACACGGCTGTTTACAAGGTTTTCCTGTATTGCCTTATTCATGGAGTCCATTTTGCGGAGCATTTTTCTGAAACGGGGCTGGCCTGTTTTGATGAGCACCGCAAGGATTCCCGCAAGAAGCGGAATGCAGAAAAGGAAGATAACCGCAAGATGGGGCGCAATTGTAAACGCCATAACCGTTGCCATTACTATCATTATCGGAGAACGCATCAAAGTTCTGAGCACCTGGAGCATTGTCATTCGCATTGTGTTGACGTCCGTTGTTGCCCTTGTTATAAGGCTTGAAGTTGAAAAGCGGTCGGTATTTGCGAAAGAAAAGCTCTGGATTTTTTCAAGAAGCGAAGAACGGAGATTTTTTGCAAATCCCTGACTTGCAAGGGCAGAAAATTTTGCCGCAAAAAGTCCGCAGGTCATTGAAACAATCGCTACACAGACCATTATAAGGCCTACGGTGAGCACAAATTTATTTCTGTTTGCAATAAGTTCCGGCGAAAAAGCCCATTTGAGCATGAAATCTTCTTCCCGGTAAAGTCCTCCGTCAACAATTACAGACATGAGCATCGGTATAAGCACTTCGAGCATTACTTCCGCACAGCCGAAAATCATTGTGAGCACGGTATATTTTTTATATCCTTCAAAGATTTTTCCAAGATGGCGAAAAATGCTTTTTTTCTTTTCCTTTGCCGTTTTGAACATCTCCTTTTTTGTTTCATATCCAACAAAAATTATAACAAAAAACAAAAAATTTATCAATATTAACCATTTATAAATAAGATGGATTTTATTATATATGTTTTGTTGAAATTTATGGAAGAGGTTTCGTTTTTCAACAAAACAAAAAAAGCGGAAGCCGGAGCTTCCGCTTTTTTATCGAAAGAAAATTATTTATTGAGTTCTTCCATTTCTTCAATAAGTTCGCCGAAGAGTTTGAGAGCGGAGTTAACGGGTTCCGGACTGCTCATATCTACGCCGGCAATTTTAAGAAGGGAGATCGGGTCGGAGCTTCCGCCGCTGGAAAGGAATTTTTTATAGTCTTTAACAGCAGGCTCGCCTTCTGCAAGGATTCTGTTTGCAATTGCAACTGCTGCGGAGAAGCCGGTTGCATACTGGAATACATAGTAGTTATAGAAGAAATGGGGAATTCTTGCCCATTCAAGAGCGATTCCGTCATCGGAAACCATATCGGGTCCGAAATAGAGTTTGTTGAGTTCGTGGTATTTTGCGGAAAGAGCGTCTGCAGTAAGAGCTTCGCCGCGTTCGGACATTCTTCCGATTTCTCTTTCGAATTCAGCAAACATGGTCTGGCGGTAAACGGTTCCTTTGAAGGAATCGAGGAAATGGTTGATAAGATATGCTCTTTCGGTCTTATCGGTGGTTTTTCCGAGAAGATGACGCATAAGAAGAACTTCGTTGCAGGTGGAAGCAACTTCGGCAACAAAGATTACGTAACCCGCGGTGCTGACAGGCTGGTATTTGGTGCTGTGATAGCTGTGGAGAGCATGGCCCATTTCATGTGCAAGGGTGAACATGCTGTCAAGAGTGTCTTTGTGGTTGAGGAGAACATAGGGATGGGGTTTTCCGGAACCGGTGGAATATGCGCCGCCGCGTTTGCCTTCGTTTTCATAAACGTCGATCCAGCGGTTTTCAAAACCTTCTTTAAGAAGTGCGGTATAATCTTCGCCGAGAACAGCAAGAGCTTCGAGAACGGTCGCTTTTGCTTCGTCAATGCCGATTTTGGAAGCTGCATCCGCTACGATAGGAGTATAAACGTCGTACATATGAAGTTCATCAACGCCGAGCATTTTTTTGCGGAGAGCAACATATTTATACATTTTATCGAGGTTGCCGTGAACAGCTTCGATAAGGTTATCGTAAACTTCTTCCGGAACTTCGGTGCGGTCAAGGGCTGCTTCGCGGGTGGTGTTGTATTTTCTTGCTTTTGCGAAGAAATTACGTTTTTTGAATTCGCCGTCAAGGGTCATTGCGATTGTGTTTTTGAAATCGCCGTAACGGCCGTAGAATGCTTCAAAAGCGTTCTTTCTGAGAACGCGGTCGGAACTTTCTTCAAGCGGAACAAAAGAACCGTTTGTAAGGGCGTGTTCGTTACCTTCGGAGTCAACTACGTTCGGGAATTTAAGGTCTGCGTTGCGAAGGATTCCGCCGATTTTATCTGCGGAATCTGCCATTTCCTCCGCGGAAGCAAGGAGTGCTTCTTCCTCTTTGGAAAGGATATGTGCGGCTCTTCTGCGGATTTTATAGATGCTTCTGCGGTAAGTTTCAAGTTCGGGGCATTCCGCATAGAAAGCATTGAGGGTCTCTTCGGGAATTGCCATGATTTCGGGAGTTGCAAAAGCGCCTGCGGATTCGATTGCAACAAAGGTTGCCATTGCTTTTCCGCGGAAATCCTGATATTTTGCGTTGCTCATATCCTGGTCGCCGCTGCAGCTTGCGTAGGTATGAAGAGTGCCGAGGCGGATTTTAAGTTCGTCTTCAAGTTTAAAATAAGCAAGAAGGTTTGCGGCGGATTCGCCGAGGGTTCCCTGATATTTTGCTACGATTTCGGGATATGCTTTAAGAGCTTCAAATTCGGAAAGCCATGCTTCGTCGCTTTCGAACATATCTTTAAGGTTCCAGGTATATTCTTCCGGAACTTCGCTTCGTTTAAGGATTTTTTCTTCTGCCATAATCAAAAGACCTCCGATTAAAAAACATTTTGCGTTCGACAATGGGAATTTTTCCCGCGTACACGGACATTATACTACATATCGCTTTAAAATGCAAAAGAAAAAAGCTCCCTGTTGGGAGCTTTTTTCTTTTTATTTTGCAAGCATAATGCGGTCGTTGGAAAATTCCTTTCCGCTTACTTCTTCGAATTTTGCAAGGAGGTCGGAAACTTTAAGGTTTTTCTTTTCTTCTCCGCCGATATCAAGGATTACGTGTCCGTGGTCCATCATGATAAGGCGGTTGCCGTATTTGATTGCGTCGTTCATGTTATGGGTTACCATAAGGGTTGTAAGGTTGTTTTCGGTAACAACTTTGTTGGTCATTTCAAGAACGTTTTTTGCGGTTTTGGGGTCAAGAGCGGCGGTGTGTTCATCAAGAAGGAGAAGCTGGGGTTTCTTGATGGTTGCCATAAGAAGGGTAAGAGCCTGGCGCTGGCCGCCGGAAAGAAGTCCTACTTTGGAATCGAGTCTGTCTTCAAGACCGAGATCAAGGGTTTTGAGAAGTTCGACGAACTGTTCGCGTTCCTTGTTGCTGATTCCCCATTTGAAACTTCTGTTTTTTCCGCGGCGAAGAGCAAAAGCAAGGTTTTCTTCGATCCACATATCCCCTGCCGTTCCGCGGAGAGGATCCTGGAAAACGCGGCCGATATATTTTGCGCGCTTATATTCCGGGTCTTTGGTGACGTCGTGGCCGTCGATGGAGATATGGCCTTTATCGAGTTCAAAAACACCTGCGACAGCGTTGAGCATGGTGGATTTACCCGCTCCGTTACCGCCGATTATTGTTACAAAATCGCCTTCATCAAGATGGAGATTAAGGTCGATAAGCGCTTCCTTCTGAACGGGGGTACCTTTGTTGAAGGTTTTATAAACGTGGCTTATGTCAAGCATTTATTCCCCCTCCTTTCCGGAAAGCTTTGCAAGGGCGGAATTTTTAAGTCCCGGTGCAACAAGAGCAATTACAACGATTATTGCGGTTATGAGTTTCATATCGTCTGCGGTGATCTTGATTACAGTATCTGCGGTAAGGCTGATTCTGAGAACAAAAGCGATGATGATTCGGTAAACGACCGAACCTATCACAACGCCCGCAAGACGGTGGAAATAGGTCTTTTTGCTGAAAAGAACTTCACCTATCATAATTGCCGCAAGGCCAATTACTATCGTACCTACACCCATGTTGATATCTGCATATCCCTGATACTGTGCAAGAAGTGCGCCGGACATTGCAACAAGTCCATTTCCTACAATAAGGCCGAGAACGATATAAACTTTGGTGTTTGCGCCCATCGCTCTTACCATATGGGGGTTATTGCCGGTTGCGCGGAGAGCGCATCCGATTTCGGTTCCGAAGAAGCAATAAACTCCGATTATAAGAACTATTGCGAAAACAACACCCACAAGAAGTCCGGCCCATCTTGAAGGAACGCCGAGAGCCTTTATCTGGCTGAAGAGGGTAACTTCGTTAAGAAGTCCGAAGTTTGCTTTTCCCATGATTCTAAGGTTGATGGAATAAAGAGCAAACTGGGTAAGAATTCCGGCAAGAAGATCCGGAATCTTGAATTTTGTATGAAGGAAACCGGTTACGGAACCGGCCATCATTCCGCTTGCGGTTGCAATAAGGATTGCAAGAATCGGAGAAACTCCTGCTGCAACACAAACTGCGGAAACCGCGCCGCCGAGAGTAAGGCTTCCGTCAACGGTAAGGTCTGCATAATTTAATACACGGTATGTAAGATAGAGTCCAAGCGCCATGATTGCCCAGATTACACCGAGGGTGGCGCCGCCCTGGATATCCCAGAGCCAGCTTGTAATATTCATTTAAATTTAATCTTCCTAATCTATCAGTAATTAATAAACAGTTGCGGCGTTTGCAAGAATTTCTTCGGGAATTTCAACGCCGACGCTTGCTGCAAAGGTTTTGTTTACAACAAGAGCACATTCTTTCTGAGTTTCAACGGCAATTTCTGCTGCGGATTCGCCGTTAAGAACGCGGACAGCCATTGCTGCGGTCTGTTTTCCGAGTTCGTAATAATCGATTGCGGTGGTTGCAATTCCGCCTTCGGCGATCATTGCTTCAACTGCACAGAAAACAGGGATCTGGTTTTCAACAGCGGCCTGGTTTACAGTTGCCATTGCGGAAGCAAATGCGTTATCGGAAGGGATATAGATTGCATCAACGTTACCTACTACAGAAGCAATAACCTGGGGAATATCGTTGGAAGAGGAAGAAGTCTGGATGAGTACTTCAAGTCCAAGAGCTTCCGCTGCTGCTTTTGCTTCGTTTGCCTGGATTTCAGAGTTTGCTTCGCTGGAAGTATAGAGAATAGCGATTTTCTGTGCATCCGGAAGAACGTCTTTGATAACTTTGATCTGGTCGGCGATTACGGGCATATCGAGAGTTCCGGTTACGTTTTTGCCGGGAGCTTCGTTGGATTCAACAAGTCCCGCACCGACCGCATCGGTTACTGCGGTGAAGAAAACGGGAATATCGGTTTCCTGGAAAACGTTAACTGCGGACTGTGCTGCGGGAGTTGCGATTGCAAGAGCAAGATCGATTCCGTTGTTTGCAAAAATATCGCAGATCTGCTGGCAGTTGGAAACTTCGCCGGAAGCATTCTGGAATTCGATTTTAAGGTTTTCGCCTTCAACATATCCTGCTTCAGCAAGACCATCAACAAAGCCCTGATATGCTTCGTCAAGAGAAGCATGCTGCATAAACTGGATTACACCAACGGTTACAACACCGTCGTCTGCTGCTTCGCTGCAGCCGGAAACTGCAAGCATCATTACAAGAGCCATAACAAGAGAAAGAACTTTTTTCATTTTGGTTACCTCCAAAATTTAAAAATTTTATTTAAATACCTTTTTCGGGCAAAATAAATACTGAACAAAAAAATCCCTGCATAAAAATGCAGGGACGAATAAACAAAAAATCCGCGATACCACTCTGCTTTCGTACCGGCTTCGCAACCGGAACCTTGATAGGCTTAAAAGTCTTAGCGATGTAACGGTCGCACCCGTTGTATCTACTGCAATTTTCAACACACTGCTCGCAGAATGAACTTCGAAACGGATATTGTGCTGTTGCCTCGCACCCACCGGCAATTCTCTGAAGCTTTTCTCCGCCCTACTCTTTCTGCTCAGACGCATTTAGTTGGCTATGAAATTATGTAATCTATACTAACAATATTCAGCGAAAAAGTCAAGTGTTTTTCTGTTTTTTAGAAAATTCTTTCTTGCCGTTTTTTGAATTTTTATTCATTCTGTTTTTATCGAAAGGCTTTTTGTCAAAGTTCTTTTTCTCAAAGGGCTTTTTGTCAAAACCCTTTTTCTCGAAAGTTTTGTTTTCTTTCCGAACAAGAAGCACGACTGTTTCGCAATGGTCTGTGAACGGGAACATATCCACCGGCTGGATTTTTCTGACTTCATAACCGTTTTTGGTGATGAATTCAAGATCGCGGGAAAGAGTTACCGGGTTACAGGAAACATATACAAGGCGCTTCGGCGCAAGAGTTTTAACTGCGGTGAGGAATTCCTCGGTGCTTCCGGCTCTCGGCGGATCCATGAAAACAACGTCGGCTTTTTCGCCTTCCGCCGCAAGCTTTACCATAAAATCGCCAGCATCGCCTTTATAAAATTCGATGTTTTCGATTTTATTTTCCTTTGCGTTCATTCTTGCGTCACGGACCGCATTTCCGTTGAGTTCAACGCCGATTACTTCTTTTGCGTGTTTTGCGGCAACCATTCCGATCGTACCGATTCCGCAATATGCATCAATTACCTTTTCTTTTCCGGTAAGACCCGCGAATTCAATCGCTTTGTTATAAAGCACTTCCGTCTGGAGCGGGTTTATCTGATAGAAGGAGCTGGGAGAGATTCTGAAACGGCATCCGCAGAGTTCATCGGTTATATATCCTTTCCCGTAGGAAACCTTTTCCCTTTCGCCAAGAACCATGCTTGTTCTTTTCTCATTAATATTTACAACAACTGTAGATATCTCCGGATGGAGTTTAAGAAGTTCCTTAACGAAGTTATTTCCCGAAGGGAAAATATGGGTTCCCAAAACGAGAACAACCATAATTTCTCCGGTTTTTATTCCTCGGCGGACAAGAACATGGCGAAGAAGGCCTTTTCCGGTATCCTCGTTGAAAGGTTCCATTTTAAAACCTTTGAGAAGACTTTTAACGGTGCGGATTATTTCCTGGCATTTTTCATCTTCGATAAGGCATTTATCCACCTGGACGATATAATGGGTTCCTTCGGAATAGGTTCCGCAGATTATATTTCCTTTTTTATCCTTTCCGAAAGCGGCGGTAACCTTGTTTCTGTAAAAACAGGGATAGCGCATTCCGAGGATTCTTTCAAGTTTTCCGAATCTTCCGAGGAGTTCTTCCTCGTTTTTCTGTTTTATCTCAAGCTGTTCCGGATAGGGCACGCCGGTATATCGGCAGCCTCCGCATTTTTTTGCAACAACGCATACGCTCGGCACAAAAACACATCCTTTAAAAAAGATTTTTCCAAGATAAATTATATCATAACAACAGTTTTTTTACAACAAAAAAGCGGCGGTTTTTCTCCGCCGCAGTTACGTGTTTTTATTTCTTTTCAAGTTCCTTCGCAAGGCTTTCGATTACGCCTTTTCGGGTTATTATTCCGCAAAAAACTCCCCTTCCGTCAACAATCGGAACAAAGTTCTGGTTGGAAACGGCAACAATTACATCTTCCTGTTCCGCGGCAATTAAAAGCGAAGGGCAAAAATCTTTTCGGATAATATCTTTTATCAAATAGGATTCATGGTCTTTCATCTCTGCACTTTTTATATTCATAACATGGCGGAGAAAGTCGCCTTCGGTAACCGTTCCGGCATAAATTCCGTTTTCGTCAAGAACAGGAACAGCGGTATAGCCATAACGGGTGAATTTTTCAAGTCCCTGGCGGACTGTATTGTTTTCATAAAGAAAAGCGGCGGATATTTTCGGAATCATTATTTTTGCAATGTTCATCTGCGTTCTCCTTTTGTGATGTCGAAGGGATTTCCTTTCTTACAAAACATATTATACTATATAATCCTTATTTTTTGTTGAAATTTTTGGAATTAATTTGTAAATTTAATTTTAAATTTTAACTGCCAAAAAAGCATTATGGAAATTTAGTAAATTTTCCTTGACAAAGCGACTTTCATTTAGTATAATAATAAAGCTATCGAGGTGTAGCGCAGGTGGTAGCGCGCCAGTTTCGGGTACTGGAAGCCGTGAGTTCGAGTCTCGCCACTTCGACCAGCTAAAAAGACCAGGGCATTTGCCTTGGTCTTTTTTTAATCTGCAATATACGAATTCATCGTTCCCTCAATATATTCGGAATGTTCTATATGAAGATGGCGGCCGTCTTTGAAAGCAAGTTCAACTTTTCCGATGGTTCCGTCTTCGTTTTCATTAACTTCGATGTTCTGAATAAAACTTCCGATAAGTTTTGAATCCGGGAAATAAACATAATAAAATTCCCCGGAATCCGGTTCTTCACGGAAAATTCCGCCGCGGATATTGCGAATAAAGAAATCCTTATCATAAACATTCAAGGATAAAACGTCATCGGAAAAATAAAGCATGATTATGGAGTATCCGGAATAGATAAAAAGCGGAGATTCATAAGGCTGGTTATCTCCGAGATTATAAACCTCTTTAACGTACATTTTATCCGGATCGGAACAATTCTTTTCAATAAATTCACGCAATTCTTTTGCTGTTCTAAATTCTTTTTTAACCATAATATCACCTTTTTATAGTTTATTCGTGTATTTCAAGAGGAAGTCCGTCCGGATCCTTAAAAAAAGTTGCTCTTCCGCCTGTAAAGGTATCTACCCTTACAGGTTCGCAGACTATACCTTTTGCCTCCAGTTCCTTAATCGCAAGATCGAAATCCTCGACTTTGAAGGCAAGATGGCGCAAACCATAGCTTTCCGGCGAAGGTCTTTCGGGATGTCCCTTCATAATAAAAAGTTCTATTTCCGTTTCATCGTTAAGTTTAAGGTCGATTTTCCAATCGTCCCTTTCCGGGCGGTAATTTTCCCGGATTATTTCAAAACCAAGCTTGCTGACATAAAAATCAAGCGCTGAATCTTTATCGGAGCAGATTATTGCAATATGGTGGATAAGGTTCATTAAAGGTCGCTCCTTCCGGCGGTTTCATTGATTTTATATTACCACAAAAAGAAGACGGGAGCAATCTCCCGTCTTCTTTTTTATGCGTTCATTTTTCTTGTGGGTCTTTCGCCGAATTTACGTTCATACGCCCTTGCAAAACCACTTTGGGTTTCGAATCCGTATTTAAGCGCAACGTCAAGCGCCGGCTCCCCTTTTTCAATATCATTTTCCGCAAGTTCAAGGCGTTTTTCCCTGACATAGCTCATAAGGCTTGTTCCTGTTTCTTCCTTAAAAATCCGGCAGAAATGGAAAACCGAATAGCCGACCTGATGAGCTATATTTTCCGCGGTGAGTTCATCGGAAAGATGTTCGCTTATATAAACTTTTGATTTTTCAATGCTTTCGGTGTAATCCATATATAAAACCTCTTTTCGGTTTAAAATTCGGGAGGTCGGCGCAAAAAAGCGGAGTGAGGAGAAACCTTTCTGCGCCGGCAAAATGGAGATGACAGCTTTAAAGTTTATATAAAAAAAGAAAAAACGGACTTTTCTCTTCGTAAAAGTCCGTTTTTGCTGAAAAAAAGGGGCTGTCAGTTACGACAGCCCCTTTTGAAAATTCATGCATTATATAAAAATCCGTGGACTCCCCTTAACCCGAGAAAAACGATCTTACGGAAATTATCCTGACTTATGCATCATCCTCCGAAGGCGCCTTCCCATCGTTTCCGACAGTGGCATAATGCCTTCTTCGTCCGCAAATACAGTTGAGGTAACAGTAACGGATTCACACCGTTTTCCCTTTCGCAAAAAGCGAAAGCCATTTTATTGGCAACCGCAAGACCCACGTTATTCACTTTTCAAACTGCAATTTTATTTTATCATTGCAAAATTTTTTATTCAAGTCCGAACTTGCTGAAATCAAAGTTCAGGAACTTTTTTCGGCATTTTTTCACTTTCGACAACCGTTACCATATCGCAGAGCTTTTTAAGTTCTTCGGAAGCATATCGGCCGGTGAAAACAAGTTCCGTTCCCGGAGATTTAAGGGAAATAAGTTCTTCAATTTCTTTAATTGTGATAAGTCCGAAATACATCGGAATTGTAATCTCATCAAGAACAACAAGACCGAAGTTTGCGCTTTTAAGCGCCTGTCTTGCCCTTTCAAGGCCTTTTTTGGCGCAATCGAGATCGGTTTTATCCGGTTCTCTGCCTGCAATACATCCCGTTCCGCATCCGAACTGTGCGGTCACGATTCCGGGAATTGCCTTGCGGAGAGCGGCAATATCGCCTTTAGGGTCGTCTTTAATAAACTGTCCGACGAAAACGCGTCTTCCCTCTCCGAAAACACGAAGAGCAAGACCGAGAGCCATTGTTGTTTTGCCTTTTCCGTCGCCGGTATAAAGTCTTACAATACCCTTGTTCAAAAAAACGCGCCTCCTTTACAGATTATTACAAATTAAATATACACCTTTAACCGAAAAATATCAAGGTTTTTTATAAACCGGTTTAACAAGTTTTTCCGCGGCTTTTAGAAGCTTGAAATCCGCCTTTGCCATTTCAAGATTATCTCCCGTATGAAGACATGGACGGAGCGCTTCGCCTACTTTCGGGAAGAATTCTTCCTGTTTTCCGTCAAAATCTATCACTATAAAAAGATGGGGCGCAAGGTCGGTTTTCTTCTGTCCCCAAAGAATATATGCGGAATAGACGTTTTCGCAGGTGGATAAAAAGTTTTTAAGCGCCGAAGCAATGGTTTCCGGAATAAAAGAAGGCTTTATAAGCCGGAGTTCACCCTGCCGGTTTTCGGTTGCGTTTCCTCCGTTGCGCTGGAAAATCATCGATTTTCCGTGGGGGTTGATTATAATTCCGCTTATCTGGCCTCCGCTTTTCTTGAGGATTTCGTCAATCTTCGAAAAAGGCATTATCATTGCCATATCTTTTGGAAGCGGACTTTTTTCAAAGGCGGAATAGCTTGAAAAAATCGGAAGCATTTTTCCTTTTTCTTTCACATCAAGAAGAGGAATATTTGTTTTTTTATCGCGGTAAGGAACAATAAAATTCGCTGTTCCGACTCTTCCGAAAAAATCCCGGAGAAAATCCGCATCCGGATTCTGCGCCATTCTGTCGGAAGCGGAATCAACGTCTATTCCGCTTTCAAAATTCAAAATATCTTCATTCATCGGATTCTTTTCTCCCTTCGATTTTTTCAAGAAGCTTTTGCATATCCTCCGGAAGAGGGCTTTCGAATCTGAGCACGTCTCCGTTTATCGGGTGCTCAAAAACCATTCTGCTTCTGTGAAGAGCCTGCCTTCCAATATGCTCAAGGCTTCCGCCGTAAAGCTCGTCGCCGCAGAGAGGATGGCCTATATATGAAAAATGCACCCTAATCTGGTGGGTCCTTCCGGTTTTCGGTCTTACCCTTACGGCACTGAGCACGCCGTTTGTTGCGATGGTTTCATATTCGGTCACGGAAGGCTGGCCGCTTTCCGCAATAAAGCTTTTATGTACTGCCGGGTCGCTGTCGTCTATCGGCAGATCGATTATTCCGGAAGGATTTTCAAGTTTGCCTTCAACTATTGCGATATATTCCTTTTCTCCGCCGTTTTTGGTAAGAACCGCTGCGGAATGGGAATGTTTTCCGATAACGATTATTCCGGAAGTATCCATATCAAGGCGCCCAACAACGTGGAATTTCGCGTTTCCGTATTTTGCAGCGCAATAGTTCGCAACCGTATCCGTCTGGTGGTTTTTTGAAGGATGGACCGGCATATTCACCGGTTTATCGAACACAACTATGTCCTCATCCTCATAAAGCATATCGATTTTCAGATCCGGATTAGGGGTAAAATAGCTTTCCCCTTCCGGGATATATGCTTTGAGCACGGAGCCGGCTTTTATTCTGTCGATAGTGCGGATGGGAACCCCGTCAAGCAGGAGAGAATTTTCCGTATGGCGCATTTTCACGATAAGAGCATAGGAAAAATGCTCGCAATAACGCAGATAATGATAAGCCTGTTTTCCGTCGTGCTCGGCGGTTATGTTAAACACAAGTTCGCGCATTTTTCTTATCCTCCTTTCGCGCAAAATAAGGCGCCCTTTCGGGCGCCGCTTTTTTGTTTTTTATTTTTTGAGAAGATCGCGGATTTCCATAAGAAGTTTGACTTCGTCGGAAAGTTCCGGTTCTTTTTCTGCTTCAGCAGCAGCTGCGGCAGCTTTTGCAGCTTCTTCCTCGGCTTTTTTCTTTGCTTCGGCTTTTTCTTTTGCTTTGTTGAAAGTTTTTACAATAAGGAAAACAACAAAAGCGATAAGGATGAAATCGATGATAGTTGAAATGAAAGTTCCGATTGCCATTACAACTGCGGGAGTTGCAACTTCTCCGGCCTCATTGAGTACTTCCGGGGAAAGAACGATGTTCATTTCGGTAAGATCAACGTCGCCGATAATCCAGCCGATAAACGGCATGAAAACGTCATTTACGAGGGAAGTTGTGATTTTTCCGAATGCAGTTGCAATAATAACACCGACTGCCATATCAAGGACGTTGCCTTTTGCGATAAATGTTTTGAATTCTTCAATAAATTTTTTCAATTTATTTCATCCTTTCCATTATTATAATCTTTTTTCAACAATCAGTGTCTTCTCCATGTGGAGGGCATAAAGAGTATCAGCATCGGGAAAATCTCAAGTCTTCCGGTAAGCATTAAAAGCGAAAGGAAGATTTTTGTTATTCCGTCAAAAAATCCGAAATAACCCGAATGTCCGATTTCACCAAGACCCGGTCCGACGTTGTTAAGGCACGTAAGAGTTGCCGTAAAAGCAGTTTCATAATCGTGGCCCATCATCATTACCGCAATACTTGAAACGGCAAGGACCGCCAGAAACGCGCTCATATATACCATTATAAAGCTTCTTGTTTCTTTGTCAATAATCTTGCCTTCAAATTTGATGGTAGTTACTTCGTGGGGGTGGGCAAGACGGTGGGATTCCTTCCGGAGCATTTTAAAAGTCATGATGATACGGCTGAGTTTAAGTCCGCCGGCGGTTGAACCCGCACATGCGCCGGTAAACAAAAGAATCAGTACAACCGCATGGCAAAGTGCCGGCCAGTTCATAAATTCAACGCCGCCGAAACCCGTTGTTGAAATTGTTGCGGTTGTCTGGAAAAACGCTTTTCTTATTGCAATTCCGAAACTTCCGTAATAATCTGCGGAACTCATTCCCATTACCAAAGTGCATGCCGCAACAATTGCGAGGAAAACACGGAGTTCTTCACTCTTGAAGGCAATTCTGAATCTGCGCAAAAGCATCAGGTAATAAAGGTTGAAGTTAACGCCGAAAACAAGCATGAAAATCGCAACGATCCATTCGATATAGGCGCTTTCATAAGCGGCAATTCCCGCGTCGCGGACGCTGAATCCTCCGGTTCCCGCGGTTGACATTGCTGTCGTTACAGCATCAAAGACTCCCATTCCTCCAAAAAGAAGCAGTACAGCTTCGGTCACTGTAAGTCCCGCATAAATTCCGTAAAGTATAAGAGCGTTTGAACTTGATTTCGGCGCAATCTTACCTACCGTCGGTCCCGGAACTTCCGCTCTCATAATATAAAGCGAATGTCCTTCGGAAAACTGGGTAAGCATCAGAAGGAACATGATTATTCCCATACCGCCTATCCAATGGGTAAATGCGCGCCAGAAAAGGATTCCCTTCGGAAGATTTTCCACCGAAGCAAGAATTGTTGCACCGGTTGTTGTAAAACCGGAAACAGTTTCAAAAACCGCATCGATTATTGAAGGAATAGCCCCGCTCATATAAAAAGGCATTGCTCCGAATATCGAAACGAAAATCCAGCCTCCCGCAACGGCAATATAGCTTTCCCTTGCGAAAACAAGGTCATTCTTCGGTTTTTTAAGACCGAAAACCAAGCTTGCTGCAAAGGCGGCAAGGATGCTGTAAACAAAAGGCATCAAAACATCATATTCTTTATAAAAAACTGAAACAATCATCGGTAAAACCATAAAAGCGGATTCCGCCATCAGTATCATACCGATGATATAGCGAATCATTTTATAGTTCATATTTACCTCATAATATCGTCAAGTTGTTCGATCGTTGCCATTTCGGAAGTTATTACAACAACCGAATCGCCTTTTTTGATTTCGTCAAAACCGCCGGGAATAATAGCCTGGCCTTTTCTTACGATTGCGGCAATAAGTATTTTATCTTTGATCGGCATATCTTTAAGCGGAACGCCGACATATTTTTCGTCATCCCTTACAATAAATTCAAGAGCCTCGATCCTGTTGTCAACGATTCGGCGGAGAGATTCGACCTTGTTTTTGCTGTAAGAGTTCTGGATTGCACGGACGTAGGAACTTATGCGTTCTGCGGTAATAAGTTTCGGGGAAATAACGCTTTCAATTCCGCTGAGTTCGATTACTTCCGGGAAGGAAAGATGATGGACTTTTGTCACAACCTTTCCGACAGATTTTGTTTTTGCGTACATTCCGTAAATGATATTCATTTCATCAAGACCGGTAAGCGCAACAAAACCGTCGAAATCCATTATACCTTCTTCAAGAAGAAGGTCGTTTTCGGTTGCATCCGCACAGACAATAGATGCTTTCGGAAGAAGTTCGGAAAGTTCGTCGCATCTTTTTGGATTTTCTTCAACGATTTTTACGTCGATTCGCATATCGATAAGCTGGGAAGCAAGATAATATGCAATCATTGAACCGCCGACTATCATAACGCTTTTTACCGGACGCTTGAAACTTCCGATTGCTTCAAAGAAATCATGAATATTCTTCGGAGAAGCAGTTATGTTGATTTTGTCGCCTTCACGAAGAATGAAATCACCTTTCGGGATAGTGATATCTTCGCCGCGGCGGACTGCGCAGATAAGAACTTTTATCTTATATTTTCCGTAGATATCTTTAAGAGCAAGATCGCGCAAAGGACAATCTTTTCCTATGGTATATTCAACAAGTTCAACATGGCCGCGGCAGAAAAGTTCAACGTCATTCGCTGAAGGGAAACGGAGGATTCTTGAAATTTCGTTCGCCGCAGAAAGTTCCGGGTTTACTATCATCGAAAGACCCAGTTCTTCCTTCATAAGTTCAAGCTGGTTGCGGTATTCGGGGTTTCGTACCCTTGCAATGGTTTTTGTTGCGCCGATCTGTCTTGCGATGAAGCAGGACAGAATGTTAACTTCGTCAGCAGAGGTTGCGGCGATTACAAGGTCGGATTTTTCAACTTCCGCTTCCTCAAGATATTCTTTTGAAGCGCCGTTTCCGCAAAGGGTCATGATATCGATTCTGTTCTGAAGGAATTCAAGACGATCCTGATTTTTATCCATCATCAGGACTTCATGTCCTTCCTTGACAAGTTGGGAAGCAAGGGTGCTTCCGACTTTTCCCGCGCCGATTACAACAATTTTCATCGTTCTTTTCCTTTCGGATTTTTATATCATTCGTTTTCGATATATTTTTTTACAACGGCAGGAACACCTGCAACAAGTGCGTTTTCCGGAACGTCTTTTGTGACAACGGAACCGGAAGCAACAACCGCACCTTTTCCGATCGCAACGCCGGGGTTTATGAATGCTCCGCCGCCGATCCAAACGTTATCGCCTATCGTTATCGGGAACGAAAGTTCCTCCCCCGCTTCGTTAAGACGTTCCGAAGCTTTTGTCGGATGGGTTGCGGTGCAAAGCGTCACGCAGGGACCGAACATTACGTTGTCGCCGATTTTTACTTTTCCCGCATCATAGATTGTGCAGTTAAAGTTGCAGTAAAAATTTTCGCCGACTTCTATATTATAGCCGAGATTGCATTTGAAACCGTTTTCGACGAAAACTTTTTCTCCTGTTTTCCCGAAGAAGTTTTTTATGAATTCAACCCTTTTGTCAAACTCCGAAAAAGGGATATTATTGTATTCGGTACATTTATCCCTTGCGGCAAACATATCGCCGATAAACTCCAGGGGATTATACATTAGGCCGAGGTCGCATTTTTCTTTTTCTGTCATAAGGCACCTCTTTACTATAAAAATACATATTAATGATACACCTTTTCATTGTCAAAAACAAGCATCATTTACAGCTGCTTTTTGTGCAGAATTGCGGTTGTTTTTTCTCTTCAGTTGACAAAAAAACGATTTTTTATTATATTTGTATTTGTGGAAATTTGTTTTTCTGAAAAAGCCTTTTAAAGAAAAGGAGAATTTTTTAATGACCAATGGCACAAGAATTGACCCGGAAGAGCGCGAACCCCGCGCCATTAAAATAAAACAGCCGAAACATACCGGAAGAAAAATCGTTCTTGCAGTTCTTTCCGTTTTGCTTGTTGCTGCGCTTTGCGGCGGAATTTTTGCTTTTATTGAATACGGCGGCGAACTTGAATTTCCGTCAGTTTCCTCAAAAACAGAAGAAACCGAACCGAAACCGGAAGAACCTTCCGTCCCTTCCGAACCGGAAATTCCCGAAGAAATTGAACCGGAACCTGTTGTTCCGGAAGTTCCGGAAGAGAGTGAACCGGAGGAGCCCGTTGTTCCCGAAGAACCCGTTGAACCGGAACCCGAAAAACCGGAGATTCCGAAAGATGAATGGTTCATGATCCTTGTCAATCGCCAGAACCTTCTTCCGGCAGATTTTTCCGTTGAAACAGTTGTTATCGACGAACAGAACCATACAGTTGACGCAAGAATTGCCGCAGACCTTTCCGCATTGATTGCGGCAGGCGAAAGCGAAGGACTTGATTTTGTTTTCTATACCGCTTTCCGTTCCATTGGAAAACAAAATGAACTTTTCCGCGAAGGAAAAACCGACGTTCCCGGCGGAGCGGGCGAACATAACACCGGACTTGCCGTTGATATCGGTTGCGCAAAAGGCGATTTTGTCGGTTCTCCGGAAGAAAAATGGCTTCTTGAACATGCCCATGAATTTGGATTCATCCTCCGTTATCCCGCAGACAAAACCGAAATCACCGGTTTTGCCCATGAACCCTGGCATTTCCGCTATGTCGGAAGAGAACAGGCAAAACTCATTTTTGAATCCGGACTTTGCCTTGAAGAATATCTTGCACAATAAAATTTTGCCGGTTTTTATCAAAGAACCGGCATTTTTTATTTTTTTCAAAAAACTTGTAACCAAATCAACATAAAAAGCGCTTTTAAGGTTGAATAGACTTTCAGCAATTACGAAAGGAGGCGGAAATTTTTTGGACGACAAAAAAATTGTTGAACTTTTTCTTGAACGAAACGAAGAAGCTATTGGCAGAACTTCCGAAAAATTCGGAAAACGTTTGCAAAAGCTTTCCTTTGGAATAACCGAAGATTTTGAAACTGCGGAGGAATGTGAAAACGATACATATCTTGAAGCATGGAATTCCATTCCGCCGCACGAACCGAAAAGTTATCTCTATGCTTTCCTCGCAAGGATAACGAGGCATCTTTCGATAGACCGATGCCGCGAAAGAGAAAGGCTTAAACGAAAGGCTTTTCTCTGTGAACTCAGCGCCGAAATGGAGGAATGTATTCCCTCCCCCGATGATATGGACTGTAAAATCGACGATATGGTTTTTGCCGAAGCAATAAACAGATTCCTGCGGAACCTCAGCGAAGAAAAGCGTAATATTTTTATCCGGAGATACTGGTACCTCGATTCGGTTTTTGAAATTTCAAAGCAGTTTTCCCTTTCAGAAAGCAATGTTAAAACGACCCTTTTCCGTCTTCGGAAAAACCTTAAAGAATATCTTGAAAAGGAGGGTTTCGAAATTTGAAAGGCGAAGAATTCTTAAATAAAATGGAACTTATCGACCCGGAATTTATTGAAAAAGCGGAAGAAAAACCGAAAAAACACAGAATTTTGAAATGGATTTCCGCAGTTGTCGCCTGTATCTGCATTATTATTGCAATTCCGACAGTAAGCTCCGAACCTCCCGAAATTCCGCAGCATGAAACGGAAGACCCGGGAGAAATAGCGCCGAATATCACTGATTCCGACGGAAGAAGATTTTTTATTTCTCCGCATATCGCTGTTTCCGATAAACTTCCGGAAGGATTTGAATATTCCGGAACAACAGATATCAGCGGATTTGAAAACGTTCCCTATTACACCAATCCGGAAGTTCCGGAATGGATTTACGTTTATCACGAAGTAAACACCAACGGAGAAATTGATTCGTCGGGAACGCTTATTCCGGCTGAACCGCATAACGCCTATGTCAGATACGTTGACGAAAGGATCCGCGGAGCGCACCTTATTTTTATCGACGGAGAATATTATATTTCCATGTGGAGCGCAAAACCTTACGGCGATTATCCTGACGTAACTTCGGAATATTACGACAGAATCGAAAATACCTGCGGAATAAGGATATCCGGCGATGTTCCCGAAGGTTTCGGCTATTTCGGAACAACGGTTTTCAGCGGATATGATACTGTTCCGAAAGAAAATCTTAATTGCAATTACGGAACTTTTGATGTTTACACAAATCCTGCTGTTCCGGAAGTTATTCTTGTTTCGGCCCAATGGCACACAGCGGAATCTGACAAAAACGGAACCGTCAACAAAGGTTTTGATGTTTATATCCGGTATGACTGTCCGTTTGCCTGAAATATGTAAAAAAGCACCCGCCTTTCGGCGGGTGCTCTTTTGTTTTATTCAAAAAGAAAAATCTGCTTTAAGAATCCGAAAGCTTCCTCATTTTTTGTAAAAAGATAAATCAGAAATGCTCCCGAAACATTCAGAATCAGATCGTCAATGTCACAGCTTCCGGAAAGGGTCGCAAACTGCAGAATTTCCACCGCGGAAACAATCAGAACGCAGGTCAGCAGGAAAACCCGGGTCTTCCTCTGCTTTTCAGAATTGAGCGGAAGAAGGATTCCAAGGGGCATTAAGCAAACGAGATTTCCGGCAATGTTCACCATAAACTGATAAAAAGTTCCCTTTATGAAAAACTGCAGAACAGTTTTGAACGGAACGAGGTTAAGGCTGTTCTGAACATACATATCAAAAAGTTCCCTGTTCCAGATTACGAATCCGCCGTTTCTTCCCCAAAGAGGATCAAAAAGGGTCAGTTCCGCAAAAAGCATCAGATAAAGCACAAGAAAAACCCGGAGATTTATCTTCATCGGCCGGTTGTTTCCGCTTTGTTTTGTCAAAAGGAAACCTCCGAGCCATAAAAACCCGCAGCTTCCGCAAAGGAGAACAAGCCTTCCGGATGTTGACAGAAAGAACCTCGGCATTATTTCCGCACCGAAATAAATCAATAACAGGATGGCGGCAAAGATGTATGAAGCAACCGCAAGGGTTTCAGAAAGTTTCTGCAATCTTAAGTCCCTCTTCTATTGCGGAGGAAATTTCTTTTTCGATTATTTCCTGCGGAAGATAATCGAAATTTTCTCTTGCGACAACTTCAAGGCCCTTTATTCCCCAAAGCCAGAAAAGTGCTTTGAGATATGGAGTTGCCTGTTCAAGAGGTTCGCCGGTTTTGATTTTCATTCCGCGGGTTGTGATGAACATTGCGTTTTTCGCTTTGCAAAGTCCGTAGCAGGTTTTGTCATCGCTGTCAAAAGTCACACCGAAAAGCGAACAGAGTTCAAAAAATGTTTTGAGCGCCGCAGGAATCGACATATCCCAGAAAGGCGCGGCGATTACGATTCTGTCGGCTTCCTTGATTTTGTTTGCAAGGCAAATCGCTTTTTCGGAAACAATTCCGTCTTTTCTTCTGCTGTATTCTTCAAACTGAACAGGAGCAAGTTCAAGGTCGTTTATAACGACAGTTTCAACATCATAGCGTTCTTTGAGTTTTTCGATAATCGGGGTCGCAATACGTTTTGTGCGGGAAAGTTCGCCGCGGATGCAGGAATCGATATAGAGAAGTTTTTGCATGGTCACATCTTCTTTCAATCAAATTTATTGTTTAAAGGATTGAACGGACAGCGTTCCTTTATACACTGGTTATTTTTTGCGCTGTAATCACAGATTATTCCGCTTTCTTCCATTTCAATCCCGAAATTTTCGTGAACAAATTTCACGGCGGCCCTTATTGCAAGGAAAGAATCCCTTTTGCAGCAGCGCGGTCCGCCGATTTTTCCGATTGCTTCAAGGGATTTTGAAGTCATTTTGTTGGAAAAACCCCATTCTTCGTTCGCAAGAGGATTTGATTTTGTGATTATGGAAACGAACATTCCGCTGCTTATTCCGGCGCCGCAGGCACCCCAGAAACCGCAAACGCCGCCGGGAACTTTTCTTCCGCGGCTTTGCATTTCAAGAAGCGATTCTTTCAGATCAACATTTCCACCTGCGTTTTTATATGCCGTAAGAAGAGCCGAACCGACCATTACATGGTGTTCCGGTCCGTGCATATGGCAAAAAGGCATTGCCATCATTTTTCGGATTATCTCCGCCGGATTTTTCGATTTTTCAGAAAGGCAGAGCGCCAGAATACTGTCCATTCCTTTTGTATGACAATCGTCACAGATATAATGGCCTTTTTCACAGCGGGTTTTCGTCATTTCTTTTTTATGGCAAAGGGCGCACTCCATAAGTTCGTCGTTTTCAAGGTATGTAAGCGGAGATTTACAGATAAGGCATTCTTCGTTCATGATGTCACCTTTTTATCTTTTTATAAGCACCCCGACTCCCTCAACATGGGCAGTTTTCGGGAACATATCAACAGGCTGGACTTTTTCCGGTTCATAACCGAGGGACTGCATAATTTTGAAATCCCTCGCCATTGTTGCGGTGTTGCAGGAAACGTAAACAACCCTTTTCGGCGCCATTTTCGCAACTGCTTCAAGGGTATCTTCGCTGCAGCCCTTTCTCGGCGGATCGAGGATTATAACGTCCGGAGCTGTTCCGCGTCTTTCAAGTTCGGCTGCGGCGGTTCCCGCATCACCGCAGATAAATTCCGCATTGGTGACGCCCATTCGCTTTGCGTTGATTTTTGCGTTTTCAACTGCCTCCGGAACGATTTCGACCCCGATAAGTTTTCCGGCTTTTTCCGCCATGGAAAGGCCGATTGTTCCTGCGCCGCAATAAAGATCAAGAACAAGTTCGCCGCCGGAAAGATTTGCAAAATCAGCGGCTGTTTTATAAAGAATTTCCGCGCCGCCGTGGTTTACCTGATAGAAAGCGGCGGGAGAAATATCGACCGTTACTCCGCAAAGGACGTCGGTTATTCCGCCTTTTCCGAAAATTGTTCTCGATTTTTTACCGAGCACCACGTTTGTGCGGTCCTTGTTCGTGTTGAGCACGATGCTTACGATGTTTTTAAACTGCGTGCTCAAAAGCGAAACAAGAAGTTTTTCGCCGGGAAGTTTATCTCCGTTGAGCACGAGGCAGATTCCGATTTCGCCGGTGACCTCACCTTTTCGGATATAAACCGCACGGAGAAGTCCGCTGTGGGATTTTTCATCATAGATTGAAATTTTATTCTGTTTCACAAAAAATCCGATTGCGTCAAGGATATCCGAAAATTCTTTCGGCTGGAGTCTGCAGTTTTTGCAATCCATTACGTCGTGGCTTTTTTTGCGGTAAAAACCGAAAACCGGTTCGCCTTTTGCGCCTTTACCGACCTGATAAATGGCTTTGTTGCGGTATTCTTCGGTTTTCGGAGAACCTATTGCCGGGAAAGGTTCGATATCAAATCCGCCGATTCTCTGAACATGGTCACGAACCCAGCTTGTTTTTTCACGAAGTTCCGCTTCATATTTCATATGGCGAAGAGAGCATCCGCCGCATTCACCGAAAACTTCGCAATCCGGGTCAACGCGGTCTTCCGAAGGTTTGAGCACGGAATCGAGCTCTCCGTAGATACAGGCCTTTCCCACTTTTGCAACTTTGACTTTTGCAAGGTCGCCGGGCGCTGTAAGCGGAGTGAAAACAACCATTCCTTCATAACGCGAAACACCGCTGCCCTCATTGGTGACAGCGGTTATTTCGGTTTCGATAAAACTGTTTTCTTTTACCAAAAACTTCTTTTCCATTTTTTTAATCCTCCGGATATGCTATTGCGCCGGAATAGCTTTGGGTAAGAAGTCTTTCGATATTTGCGATATGGAAATTGGTGTTTGCTGCGGCGCAGTTGTTGATTATAAGAACGTCGGTGATTCCGCGGTCCTCAACAAGTTCAACAAGGTTTCCTTTGTAATAGCGTTCATCAACGACATAGGTTTCTTCAAAACCTGCGGCAATAAAGGTTGCGGGCGCGTTGCCGTAGGATTCTTTGATTATAACAAGCTTTCTGCCGTTGTTTACGTTTGTTTTGATAATGGTAAGCGGATAGTCTCCGCCAAGGAAAACTCCGTAAGAATAGGGGCCGCTTGCGTAACCGTGCATTACGGAAGATGCAAAGTAATTCTGAAGGTCGCCTTTGTTATACTGATAGGTTTTGTTTGCGACCGGGAATTCGCACCATTCCACATGGTCGGGGTTTTCCTCAAGAGCTTTCGCCATATTGGTTCCGGAATAAAGGGTTCCGAGGAAGCCGTTTATGGTATGTTTGGTGTAAAAATCATAATCGTAATAGCTGAGACCTGCGGCATCCATGAATGCGGTATAGGCGTAATATGCGCCGAGACCGGTCCAATGGTGGTCGGTGTTGAAATAAAGATATTCGTCTTTATGTGCCGCAAGAACGCTGTAAGCGTCAACGGTTTTTACGTCGGAATCCAGCATGGAATAGATGTAATCTATGCTGTCTTTTTCGGAATTGGAAATATTCTGATATTTTCTCGGGAAGTCATAAAGTTCCGCATGTTTCGGAATAACCATGCTGTAAACCTGAACACCGCTTCCGAAAGCATCGCCGTATTTATTGACAACGGAAGCATAATATTCCGCGGCGGATTTACTTCCGCCGAAAAGTTCGAAAGCAATTCCTTTATAGACGAAAATTCCGGCAACGGTTTCGCCCTGTTCCCCGTCGTCAACAACCGGCTGTTCCTGTTCGGAGGAACTGCTTTCGGAAGAAAGAGAAGAACTTTCGGAAGAAACAGGATTTTCGTTCTGGCTTTCGCTTCCGGAGGAAGGATTTACGGAAGGTTCGCTTTCCGGCTCGGAAGAACTTTCGGAAGAAGCCGGCGGAACGTCATCTTCGGTTGTTCCGGGAACAGGTCCGTAAATCTGGGCACCGTCGATATGGATTCCGCGCATATCTTCCATCCAGGACTGGAGTTTTACAAAGCTTTCGCGGAAAGTGAAAGTATCGGCATAAGCAAGTTCGATTCCAAGGGTGTACTCACCTTTGAAAAGTGCTTCAATGCTGAATTCAGGCATCTGGTTAAGGTCGCGTTTTTCATATTCGGAATAGGTCGGCTGGGGAAGCGCCCAGGCAAGGATTCCTATTACAAAAATAAGAAGAAGGCAGACCGCAACGCTTGCGATTTTTACGATTTTGTCGTTTCGTTCTTTGTTATAATCTTCGCCGTAGGCGGATTTATCGATTTTCATAAAAGCCTTCTCCTTTCATCAGAATTTGTAATAGAGGAACGGGTTATAGCTCATACCGACAAGAAGAGCGGTGTTCATAATAAGCATAACCGCGTTTGCGGGAATCATAAGGATTTTTGCGGGCATCTGGAGTTTCGGGCGGTTTTCAACAAATTTCTTTACCGCAGGAACAATCGGGCAGCAGAAAGCAACCGCAAGGATTATCCAGAAGATATTGCCAAGGAGGGTGAGTTCAAGGGAAATATCCCAGAATCCGGTGCCTTTTGCGCCGAACATAACGGCAAAGCAATCGAACATTCTTCCCATATCCTCGAAATAGAACATTACCCAACCGAGAACCGCAACAAAGAGAAGATAGATATTGGAAAGAACCGGAATCTTCTTGAGCCATTTAAGCAGGAAGAGTTTTTCGATGATGATGAGAGCACCGAACCAAAGACCCCACATAATAAAGTTCCAGCTTGCTCCGTGCCAGAAACCGGTAAGGAACCATACGATAAAGAGGTTGAGATACTGGTGTTTTCTGTTGCCGCCAAGGGGAATATAGACATAGTCGCGGAAGAATCCGCCGAGGGACATATGCCATCTTCTCCAGAATTCCGTTGCGGAACGGGAGATATAGGGATAGTTGAAGTTTTCGAGGAAATGGAAACCGAAGATTTTTCCGAGACCGATTGCCATATCGGAATAACCGGAGAAATCGTAATAAATCTGGATCGAGAACATCAGGACACCGAACCAAACCGCGGCGGTGGTTCTTGTTGTAAGATCACCGGAAAGATAAGTTTCGGCAAACTGTCCGGCGGTGTTGGCGATGAAAACCTTTTTTGTAAGACCAACAAGGAATCTTGCTGTTCCGCTCCAGATATCCTCGAGATTTTCCCGGCGGTTATTTACTTCAAGAGCAACGTCCGCATATCTTACGATCGGGCCGGCAACAAGCTGGGTATAGAGCGAAACATACATGAAGAATTTCATGTAGTTATGCTGGGGTTCAACGTTGCCCTTATAAACGTCGATAGTATAGCTTAAAGTCTGGAAAGTATAGAAGCTTATACCAATCGGAAGCGCAAATTCCGGAACAGGAAGAGCAAGTCCGGTCAATGCGTTGATGTTTTCAACGAAAAATCCGCTGTATTTGAAAATTCCGAGAAGACCGAGGTTAAGAACAAGCGAGGAAATAAGCGCAAGCTTTGCGCCGATATCGTTTCTGTGTTTTTCGATTATCAGACCGTGGAAATAATCGATTGTTGCGCTGAAAATAAGAAGAGTTACCCAAACCGGTTCGCCCCATGCATAGAAGAAGAGCGAAAAGAAAATCAATACCGCATTTCTGAATGCTCTGTTTTTCGTTCCGAAATAGAGCAAAAGGTTTACCGGCAGGAAAAGATAGAGGAAAAATAAGTTTGCAAATACCATATTTTTTGTCGTCCGTCCTTGTTTGTTTTTTATCTATCTGATGTCGTTTTTAAAGCGAACTTTTTGTTCCGACAGTAATAACATAATAACTTATTTCAATGCTGTTTTCAACAAATATTGCATTATTTAACAAATTTCTAACAAAATTATTCCGTAAAAGCTTATTTAAGCCGGAAAATAAGCTTTGCAATTCCTTTCGGTGAAAAAGGGATAAACGGAGAAAAATATCCGCCTTTTCCGTGGATTTTTGTAGTAAGAAGCAGAAAAAGAGTAAGAATTATTCCCGCAAGAAAACCCCAGATTCCAAAAATTGCCGTTCCAAGAAGCATAAACATTCTCATAAATTTTATTGCATAGCCAAGTTCATAACCCGGCTGGCTGTAGTTTGCCATTGCCACAAACGCCATATAAAGCATTGTTTCCGAATTGAACCATCCGCTTTTTACCGCAAAATCGCTTACAATTATTCCGGCAATTATAGAAAAAGTTGAAGAAAGCATTCCGGGAGTGTTGAGGGAAGAAAGTTTTAATCCGTCGATTACAAATTCCAATATAAAAAGCTGCCAGATTATCGGGATGTTCTGTTCTTCCGAAACAAGAACAAATTTAAAAACCTCCGGAACTTTTTCCGGATATTCAAGTGCAAGAAGCCAGACCGGAGTTACAAAAAGTGTCACAAGCATTGTCAGGATTCTTGTAATCCGAAGATATGCGCCGGTAAGCGGCGGAAAATAATAATCGTTTGCATCTTCCGCAATATCAAAAACCGTTGCAGGCATAATCATCGCCGTTGGAGTGTTGTCAACAAGAACAATAAGGTCGCCCTGCATGATCTGGGCAACAGCGACGTCGGGGCGTTCGGTGAATTTATATTTCGGAAACGGATTCCAGCGTTTTTTTCCGTTTATTACGTTTGCCATATCTTCCTGGCTCATGGTAAGTGCTTCGATTTTCGAGTTTTTGATTTTTGTGCGGACGTCGTCAAGCATCGTTTTATCCACCTTGCCTGCAAGATAGCAAAGGGCAATATCTGTTTTGGATGCTGTTCCGATGGACTGATATTCGATGCTCAGATCCGGAACGCGGATTCTTCTTCGGATAAGAGCAGCGTTAAACAGCATTGTTTCGGTAAAACCGTCACGGGAACCCCGGAGAACTTTGTCCCTATCCGGTTCCGCGTTATCCCTTTGTGGGTAATTCCGAAGTTCAAAAACGAACGCATTTGCAAAACCGTCGATCATGAGCACGGTCCTTCCGCTGAGAACCGCTGTGATTATTGCGGAATCCTCATTTTCTTCTTCAACCCCGGCAAAAGGTATATTCTTTTCAAAAAAATTCTTTTCAAAATCCGCCTCCCCTTCCCGAAGCGAGGAGAATTTTTCAAGAATTTTTTCAAGAATATCGCTTCGCAAAAATCCGTCTATCATATAGATCACCGATTCTTTTCCCGCTATTATAAGTTCCCTTTTCTTTAAATCAAAATTGCGTTCAGTGCAAAAAACCGCATCAAAATGCAGTTTATTTGCTTCTATATCAGTTGAGATATTCATAAAACACGCCGCCTTTCAAAAGGATATTTTTCCTTGAAAAGCGGAAAATATCCCTGAAACAAAAAAATGAGCACGAAGATTTTTCTTCGTGCTCATTTTTTACTGTTCAATTCCGACCACTATGATTCTGTCGTCATCCGAATCGCCATAGCAGGTCGAAAGAGTTAAAATCTGCTTTCCGAAAGGCGTTTCGGTTCCGGTTTCATAAAGCGATTTTTCTTTGATGTATTCCACCGCATCCGCAAAAATCTCTTCGCTTTCAGAATAATTGAAATAATACCAGGCGTCGTTGCTTTTGAGCATCGCCACCGCGAAGATGTTGTATACTTTCAGTCCGTCGAGTGTTTCGAACTCAAATGTTCCGTGCTCATCAAAATAAGCTTTATCGGTATATTTTGTAAGATCCGAAAACATTGTTTTGTTTTTCATATTGTGGCCGTATATTATTATATGCCCGTCGTAAAGTTCCCTTGTTCCTTCAAGAAAAGGTACGCCCGACATAGCATATTCTCCCTCAAAATTCATTCTGAGGTATTTCTGCGGCTCGTAGGGGGTGTGTACAACCGGATAATCAACGTTCGTTCCGGGAATGCATACCCAACCGATCAGATCGCTGTTCTGTTCATAAAGCGGAAGAAGATTTCTTGTATGAATCGCTTCTTCCTCCTCCGGTTCCTGCTGTTCGGGTTCCGGTTCAACGGGTTTTGCAACAATTTCCGAAAGATTTTCAAAATCCTCTTTTTCCTGTTCGCTTTTTGAAACCTCGCTGAAAATCATAAAGCAGGAAAAACCGATTATTATCAATAAAACCGTCACAAGAATATAAAAAAGTCTTTTGCTCAAAATTCTTTGCCTCCTTCGGTTTTATTCTTCAAAAAACGGCGGAAACGTTTTCCCCATTTCCGCCATTCGTAATTTTTTATTTAACTTTGTTCCAGGCTTCTTCCGGAGTCATTTCCCCTGCCTGGACGGCATATGCTTTAAAATTGATATAAATATCTTTTTCTTTCATTTTTACAAAATCTTCAGCGGTGATATATTTGCTTACGGTAACTTTTCCGTCGTTTGCAACAAAATCGGTCGTACCAAGCGATTTATTCGGTTCAAGCGCGATATAATAAGCATATTTGTTTCCGTCTTTTCCGATAAATTTCCAACCGTTTTCGCCTTCGGTCACAACCGACCAGCTGAGAAAATTCGGATCTTCTCCGGTTCCGGTACTTTCATTTTTTATAACAAAGTTTTTGTTGTCGGTCGTTGTCCAATGGTCCGAAAGTTCCGCTTCGAAGATTATGAAAACCGCAACTTCGCCTTTTTCGTAGGAAACAGTTGCCCTTTTTGTAAGATCGACTCCGGGAAGAACAATTGCCGAACCTGTGAAGAAATCTCCGCTTTCGGTAATCGTAAGATTTCCGAAAGAAGCGACTTTTGCGTTATCCTGTCCGTCCGCGCGGCTTACGTATCTTGCAAAAATTCCGCTTGAAAAATGGATAGAAAGCATTGTGAGGAAAAGAAGAACACAGGCAAGCACTATCGGAATATTTATTTTCGCTCTTCTTCTGCGCGCCATTTGTTCTTCCACCTCTTTTCGTGTTTTTTTATTTTACTTCGTCTTTAAGACGTCTGATTTCGTCGATGATCGCCTGCATTTCCTCGTCGTCTTTCCTTACTTCATTCATATGAGGAATTTCGATAAGAAGAATTGCGCCGCCCACAAGAAGGATTATTCCAACCGGGGTTTTGAAAAAGCTTACAACCGTTCCCATGAACGGAATCCATAAAAGAACTCTTCCGAGGACGTCGACCTTGCTTATGGGGTCGTCCGCAACGTTGTTTGCGTCGCCTTTTGTAACGACTTCGTCTTTTCCAATTCCCACTACCCTATGGACAACAAGGCTGTTTTCGCTTTCGAAAACAACGATATCGTTAAGGTCGAATTCGTCGGTTTCCTTTACGATTATAAGGTCGCCTTTTGAAAAAGCGGGTTCCATACTTCCGGAAAGAACAACCGCCGCGCCATAGCCGAAAGGCATTGGCAGATTGTTGCCGACAAGGTTTTTTGCGTTTATCATATAGGCGTTAACGCCTATTGCCGTTCCTATAATAATTAATAATATAAATCTTAATACATTTTTAATAAGTTTCTTTTTGTTTTTCAATTTTTTGAAGCCTCCGTTTTGGAACGCTTTTCTTCTCTTATTTTATAAATAAGAATTATGATAAGGAACACAGCCGCGCCAACCGCAAGAGAGATCCAAATTGAAAGGATGCTGTTGTCGCCGGTATCGGGCGGAACAAGTCCTTCGCCGCCGCCGGGTTCGTCCGGAGAATCCGGGTCATCCGGATCAGTTCCGGGTGCGCTTTCTTCCGCGGTTGCAGTTGTTGAAATTATGATAGTGATCGTGATATCTTCTTCAACCGCAAGGTTTCCGAGGAAGGTATCGTATTCGTCGTTTCCGCTTTCAAAAGGCCAGCGCCAATCAAGGGTATAATAGGTATATCTGTCCGGGGAAAGAGAAGCTTCGTCCGCGGCGGTATCAAGAGTCGGAACATCGACCCATTCATCCGGGCCGCCGACTATCCATTCTTCGTCATAGCGGGAAATTCTTGCTTCGATAGGAATCATATTATCGCCGGGGGTTATGAAAGCATCGACGTTGAGGGTATAGGTTATTTCGGTGTCGCCGCTGTTTTTAAGCTTGAAGAGATAGGAGTTTTCCGTTCCCGGAGCGACGATTTTTTCGCCGTTGAAGCTTTTTGCAGTTACATAGCCTTCGCCGTTTTCATAGGCGACCTTAAAAATTTCGACTTCCGTTTCGGTTTCCCAAACAACTTCGTTCTGGTCGGTTACGGTAAAGCCGGCGGAGGTATAGTTCGAGTAATTGAGGGTTTCGGCGGAAAAATAATCCTTGAAAAAGGTTTCGCCGGTGGAAACGGGTTTTTCTTCTTCGGTTTCCGGGAAAGAAACGGTCTGGTCATACCAGCTTACCGGAGCAATTTCGATTGCGCCTTTATCGTTCATGTTATACTGGTTCAGAACGCTTGCAAGGGCGATTGTTGTTGAAGAAGAAGCAACAAGAAGAATTGCCGCAAGAACAAGGAGCATTTTTGTTATTTTCTTTTTCATAAAAAAATCGCTCCTTTCAAATAATCTCGGCTCCCTTGTGCAAATGGGTCAATTTTCGGCTTCTCCTTGAGGAGAAGGCTTTGGGGAAGAATCCCCCCGCCACTTCGTGGCCCTCCCCCCTTTGACAAGGGGGGCTTTTTTCGGGTTTTGGAAAGCGCAAAAGTTTTTAAAGGTTTTTGCGTTTTTCAAGAACCGAAAGAACCCCGGCTCCGACCTCTGCCACGTTGGGGCAGAGCCGGGGTTTAAACATTTCAGTTAACATATTTTAGAGAAAGAGAGATATGTTAGGAATTACGGAGTAGAATCGTCATCAGTCTGCTCTACAGTTACGTCGAGTGCAAACTTGGTGTCGAGGCAATAATCAATATAATCCTCAAGAGTTGCGTCGAAAATTCTGTTAGCTGCATCAGTAAGTTTTACAACAATAATATCTTCACCATTTCTCTTTGCAAGGAGATTACCAAGAATGGTATCTGCTCCATCAAACATATCGTTTATAGAGAATGCCCATGCCCAAGTAATTTCGAGATTATCAAGTTTGAAATCAGCAAGATCTTTATTGGAATCAAAGGGAAGAACATTGGTGTATTTCAAAGTTGCATTTCCAAGAGTATCGTCAACAACCGTTGCTCCGCCGAGCGCAGTTGCTACAGCTTCTGCAACTGCCTTAAGAGAGTCTTCAGCGTAAGTAGTACCAGTTGTGAAGGTATTACCAGAAAGAGTATAAACTACAGGATAGTAAGCAGCTTGGTTAGTTGCATTATCACCATCAACATGAAGAGTTACTTCATCTTCGAGAGTGTAATAATCTACGTTACCTGCCCAAGCATCAACTTTGGTATAAATAGTTCCAGAAACTGTATAAAGTTCATCTGCATATTCATCAAAGTTAGCTTCAGTAATAGTATTTGCCGGAACTTTAATCATTAAGCCATAAGTTCCTTCTTTGAGGAAGATGTTCTGGAAAGTCATTACAGAGGTAATTTTACCATCAACTTCAGGACTACCGGTAAGAGTGAAGCTAAAACCTTCATCATTCAATGTACCGGGAGCTACAACATCATCAGTATTTGCCGAATAGTTAACGGACTGAACGGAAATAGAACCATCATCATCCTTAACAATTTTATCATCTGCACCATAGGAATCGCCATAAAGGTTTCCCATTACCTGGAGTTCAACGCCCCATTTTGCAACTCTTGCAGTGTCTTCAGCGCTGTCCTGAGTTACATATTTTGCGAAGGTGCCGCTGATGGTGCTGGTGGTAAGAAGAACTGCTACCATAAGAGCGGAAGCTGCTCTCATCATTCTGTTTTTACGCATTTTCGTAAATTCTCCTTTCTTTTCGTCCCCTTTCTTTAAAAAAAGAGGGCAACAGAAAAAAATTTTAATTCCTCCCCGTTTCCGGGGAAAATATATCCTTCCGGGGTTTCCTCCGGAAAGTCTTTTTATCATCCCCGGGTACGTGGCTTCCGAGGGAAGAATAAATCGACTGAGTTAATTATTCGTTTTCGCTGTTTTCAGCGGAAACTGCGGCCTTTGCTTTTTCTGCGCGGAGTGCTTCAAGTTCCGCAAGAAGAGCATCGGTATCTGCTTTTTTGTTCTTTTCATAAATACTGCGTCTTACAACGTCGTAAGAAATCAAAAGAACAATCGGAAGAACGACGCAAACGATGAGGCCTGTTGTGGTCTGCATGAACATTGCGACGTTTCCTGCGCCGGCAATTCGGTTTTTATAAATACCGACCAAATCTTCGCCCGGGACGGAAAGTTTATCTTCCGTATTGTTGTAATCACCCTTTGTTCTGAAGGCGATTCCGCCGTTTTCGGAAACAATTGCGGTGACTCTATGGGTTACGATTGTGGTACCGTTTCCAGCAGGATCAAAAAAAGAAATAACATCGCCGACTTTAACGTCTTCCGGATCGATGGTCTTATTAATAATAAGGTCGCCTGCTTCGATTTCCGGATACATGGAGTCGGTCAAAACGATAAGCGGGAAAATTCCGCCAACGCTTGGGACTTCATCCTTATTGGTGAAGCTTTTTACAATAAGGATGAGGTTGATGATAAGAATCGGAACAAGGATCACGCACAGAACAGTTCCGACAACGGTCAGTATGTTGTGCGTCAATGAGGCTTTTTCTTTTTCCATTTTTGTTTCCTCTCTTTCGGCAAAAACTTTCTTCAAAGGAACCTTTCTGCAAAGATCCGACAGGACTCTTTATTGTCCGCGGAGCGGACAATACAAAAGGCGCCTTTTTATATAATTTAAACTTAAAGTTAATTATAATGTAGCACTTTATTCAGGTAAAGTCAAGACATAGGAAAATATGGCGGCTTTTGTCGCCGCAAAACCGGTGTTTCACCGGAAATTATATCTTTTTTTGAAGAATTTTTTCAAAAAAAGGCGCAGGATGTATTATAAAAAGCGCGAAATGCAAAAAATTTTTCCGATTTTGTGATATACTTATTTGCAGGAAAGATTTTTTCATGGGGGCGGTGGTTGTTTTGCTCAAAATCGGAATCTGCGACGATTCTTCCGAATTCATCCGGGAAATTGAAGAATTGATAAAAAGCTGGAAATCCCTTCCGGAAAACGCGGTTATAAAAACTTTTGAAAACGGCGACAGCCTTGTTTCCGCCCATCACAGCGAAAACTTCGATTTTATTTTTCTTGACGTTGTGATGCCTTTTATTGACGGAATTGAAACGGCGAGGGAAATCCGCGCTTTTGATAAAAAAGCGAAAATCGTTTTTTTGACCTCCTCCCCGGAATTTGCTTTGGATTCATATTCGGTGAAGGCAAGCAACTATCTTTTGAAGCCCATTGAAAAAAGCGCGCTTTTTGAATGTCTTGACGATTTATATTCCGATTTTGCGGAAGATTTTTCGGGAATTGCGGTCAAAAGCTTTTCGGCAATTTACAATATCCCTTTCCATAACATCGAATACGTTGAGGCTATGAACAAAAAGGTTATCGTATATCTTTGCGACAAAAAGACTATCGAATCTTCCGAACCTTTTCATATTTTTGAGGAAAAACTTCTTCCTTTTCCGAATTTTTTCAAATGCCACCGAAGCTATATCGTAAACATCCACAGAATCGCTTCTTTTGACCCGAAGGATATTTTCATGCGAAACGGAAAAACCGTTCCGCTTTCGCGAAGCTGCAAAAAGGTTTTTGAGGAAACTTATTTTGAGGTACTTTTCGGAAAGGCGGGGGATTTTAAATGACGCAGATTTTCTTCCTGCGGTATATTTCGCTTCTTATTTTCGGGATCACCCTTTCTTTTTCCTTTGCGGGAATAAACTTCAGCAAAAGGAATATTCTTCTTGAATTTTCGGTTTTGCTTTTGAGCACGGTTCTTCAGGTTCTTAGTTTTTTGCTCTTCGGAGAAGATTTTGTCTGGAAGGCATATCCTTTCCTTGCACATCTTCCCATTGCGCTTTTGCTTTTCTTCTTTTACAAAAAACGGATTTCGACGATTCTTGCTTCAATTTCATCCGCATATCTTTGCTGCCAGCCGGCAAAATGGACGGAACTTTTTTATCTTGAATTTTTTGAAAACGAAACTTTTTCCGATTATCTTTATATCGCAAGCCTTGGCCTATGCTGGATTCTTTTCATAAAAATCGTCACGCCATATTCTTCAAAAATTTATAACAAAAACGACAAAAGCGTTTTCATCTTCGGCGTAATTCCGATGATTTATTATCTTTACGATTACAGCATGGCGATTTATACGGACCTTTTGCACAACAACGTCCGGGTTGTAATTGAATTTCTTCCGCTTCTTTTCGGTTTTGTTTATTTCACTTTCTGCCTTGTTTATTATCGGGAATATGAGCAGAAAACGGAAGCTGTTCATAAGGAACAGATAATCCGGATTGTTTCCGAACAGGGCGCAAAAGAAATTGAAACCATTAAAAACAAAGAAAAGGAAGCAAAATTTCTCCGGCACGATATGCGGCATTTTTTCCGGAATCTGCGGCTTTGCCTTTCCGAAGGAAACGTTGAGGAAGCTCTTGAGATGATTTCCGCTTTCTCGGAAAAAATCGAAAGCACCGCGGTTTTGCGCTTTTGCGGCAACAGCACGGTAAATTACGTTATTTCGTCCTTTGCGGAAAAATTCAGGGAAAAGAATATCCGGTTCAGATATTCCATAAAGCTCGATGATATTGACGTTGACGAAATAAGCTTTTCTTCAATAATTTCAAACGCCCTTGAAAACGCATACAACGCCCAGCTTGAACTTCCGGAAGAAAAAAGGCAGGTTGAGCTGATGCTTTGCAGCATGGACGAAAAAATCCTTCTGTCGATAAAAAATCCCTATCTTACGGAACCGGTTTTTTCCGACGGAGTTCCCGTTTCGACAAAAGAGGGTCACGGATTCGGTACCCAGAGCATTATTTATCTTACGGAATCCCTTGGCGGAAACTGCCAGTTTTCCGCGGCGGAAAAAAATTTCATAATAAGAGTCGTAATTTAATAAAATTAAAACGGAAAATCCCCCGCATCCGAGG
>JAZQUO010000056.1:0-45600 GCA_045631325.1 Oscillospiraceae bacterium | reverse complement strand
CACGGAAGGACCGAGTTTTTCAACTTCGCTGAAGCTGTAACGAAGCTCTTCCCCATCGTTTATTCCCGGGCAAAGAACAAACTGGAGATGAAGGGTTATTCCCGCTTCCGCCATCTTTTTGAGATAATCGAGAGAATCAGCCGCATGGGGGTTCTTCATCATCTCGACCCTCAGTTTCGGGTTCATTGTATGGACGGAAACGTTTATCGGAGAAAGACGCATTTTAATAATGCGGTCGATATCCTCTTCCTCAAGGTTTGTAAGAGTTACGTAGTTTCCGAAAAGGAATCCGAGACGGGAGTCATCATCCTTGAAATAAAGAGTTTTCCTCATTCCCGGAGGCATCTGGTCGATAAAGCAGAAAACGCATTTGTTCTTGCAGGAATGTTCCTTATCCATAAGGTAATTTTCAAAATCAAGACCGAGGTCATCGTATTCCTGCTTCTCAACGGTTACAAAACGTTTTTCTCCGTTTTTCAGAAGCTCGATTTCAAGCTTTTTGTCCGTCATATAGAAACGGTAATCAAGAACGTCTTTTATAAGGTTTCCGTTGATTGAAACAAGGCTTTCGCCAACGGATATTCCGGCTTTTTCTGCCGGGGAATTTTTTTCAACAGATGAAATAAGAACCGCCAAGCGCCGCCCTCCTTTCGGAATCAAAAGTTTACATTATATTATAACAAATTTAATTTGTTTTTTCCATAGTTTATTTATAATTATTCTTTATAAACAAAGTGTTTTACACCTTTTCCAAGTTCGGGAAGAAGTTTTGCGGAATCTGCCGGATAAATTTCCAGTTCCGCCGTTTTTTCAATCGGAACCCAATGAAATTCAAGGTCAAAATTACGGCCTTCAATATGTTCTTTTGCCATAAACATTCCGTCTTTCGGAATGTCTTCATCGGTTATATCAATCGCATAATAAAGGCATATCTGGTGGCAGGGGTTTTCTCCCCAAGGAAAGAAAACTTCCGCAACCCATTGAAGGTCGCCGACTTTTATATCCGCACCTATTTCCTCTTTGAATTCACGGACAAGGGTTTCTTCGTTTGTTTCGCCGAATTCAACGTGGCCGCCTGGAAAAGCATAAAAATCCTCGTTTGTCGGTTTTTGAAGAAGGACTTTGCCGTTCCGGACAGCAATTCCCGCAACGCGGTATGAAAAAACAAAGCCGTCTTTTCTGAAAAGGATATCGGACATAAGAACACCTCTTTTTTATCTTTTAACCGGAACAGAATTCTGAATGCCCGGTAAGAAAATTCTTTCGCCGTGTCATACGGCAAAAAATAAGGCAGGTAATTTTGCAACAAAAAAGAGAGGATCTTACGACCCTCTCCTGTTTTGCAAAGATTATGCTTCTTCGACTTTGACGACTTCTCTACCTTTGTAGTATCCACAGTTCTGGCATACTACGTGGGGAGTTTTAAGTTCGCCGCACTGGGGGCATTTGCAGAATGCCGGGGCAGAGAGCTTCCAAACGTTGGAGCGTCTAGTATTTTTTCTTGCTTTAGAAACCTTTCTCTTCGGTACCGCCATGATGAGCACCTCCTTAACAGAATTAGTTCTTAGCTGTCGAGCAGCATTTTTAATTTTTCAAGGCGGGGGTCGATCTGCTTTTTGTTACAATCGCAGGTCTTTTCGTTTAAATCCGATCCGCACACGGGACAGAGCCCTTTGCAGTCTTCGCGGCAAAGAAGCTGGAACGGAATTTCAAGCGTAACGTCGGTCATGATAAGTTCGTCCATATCTATCATACCTGTCGGTACAAGGATATAGTCGTCATTGTCTTCACCGGATTCAAGCTCGCGGGCGAGCCAATGCTCGAATTCGTATTCAGTTTCTTTGGATGTTTCCTTGCCGCATCTGTCACAGTTATATTCAAGTACAGCGGTAGCCCTGTACTTCAATGTAACCAAGCCGGAGCGGTTTTTGAAAACGCCGCTTATCCGCACAGGGGAACGAAAAATTTTCTGTCCCCAAATATCCGTTTCCGACAGATCAATTTCTGCGGAAAGCGGAATCTCTGTGCCTGGCGCATCGAACAATTCTTTAATATCAATAATCATAGTAATCCCTCGCAACGCCACGGAAATTATTATATCTTGATAATATGCTTTTGTCAAGCGGTTTTGCACCTTTTTTGGCAATTTTTCGCATAAAATCATAACATTAGAATTCTATCATACCCGAACAGAAAATGCAAATGTTTTTTTAAAATTTTTTACAATTATTTTCTTCGGAAATCGAATCCGCTTGCGGAAAGGGAAACAAAATCGTCTTCCGCAAAAATTATATGGTCAACAAGTTCGATATCGACAGATTTAAGAAGCGAATAAACCTCTCTTGTCAGAATAACGTCCTCTTTTGAAGGTACCGCAAAGCCTCTCGGGTGGTTATGCGCGATAATAACTCTTGTTGCGCCGACCCTCATCGCCTCTTCCATAACTTTTCTTTTGGAAAGATTCGCTCTGTCGTTCTCTCCTTCGGCAATAATGCTGCAGGAAATAATTTTATTTTTATTGTCGAGAGCCGCAAGCATTATTGTTTCAACCGTTCTTCCGACGAACTTCGGAAGAAGATATGTTCCGATATCATTGAAGCTTCCGATAACATTCTGTGCGTCCGCTTTATCCTCAAGATATTTTCTTGCAAGCTGCGGGATCATCGAAATAAGAACAGCCGTATTTTCGGTTATTCCCTCAACTTTTGTGAGTTCTTCGGGTTTTGCGTCAAATACCGCCGAAAAGCTTCCGAAACGGTCTATAAGCCTGTGTGCAATGGGGTTTGTATCCTTCCTTGGGATTCCGTAAAACAAAAGGAGTTCAAGAGCATTATGCGGTTCAAAATCATCAAGTCCGCTTTTTACAAAACGTGCTTTTAGTCTTTTTCTGTGTCCGTCATGTTCGGAAGGCAATTCTTTTTTTCACTCCGTTTCTCTTGATAATTCC
Organism: Oscillospiraceae bacterium; assembly: GCA_045631325.1. GTDB lineage: Bacteria > Bacillota > Clostridia > Oscillospirales > Ruminococcaceae > UMGS1668. The sequence goes on along the minus strand of JAZQUO010000056.1, from coordinate 42,653 downwards.
GCCGGAAAAGATTATAATCTATTCATATTATTTCCGGCGAGGTATCTTAATGAAAGAATTTACAATTTCAAAAAACGACGCGGGACAGAGAATGGACAAATTCATCACGAAAGCAATTCCGAAGCTTCCCTCTTCCCTGCTTTATAAATACATACGTCTTAAAAGGATCAAGCTCAACGGAAAGCGCTGTGAAATTTCGACCCGCCTTTCCGTCGGCGATATTGTTCAGTGCTATGTTTCCGACGAATTCTTCGAAGCCGAAGAAAAACGTCCGGAATTCATGCTTGCTCCTTCGGATATTTCCGTTGTTTACGAAGACGAAAACATTCTTCTTGTAAACAAACCGGCGGGACTTCTTGTTCACGAAGGCGACCAATGGTGCGCGGATACCCTTATTGCAAGAATCCAGCATTATCTTTACAAAAAAGGCGAATATGACCCGAAGAACGAAAATTCCTTCGTTCCCGCCCTTTGCAACCGAATCGACCGCAACACCTGCGGAATCGTAATTGCTGCCAAAAACGCCGCAACTCTCCGTGTTCTCAACGATAAAATCAAAGACAGAGAACTCGAGAAAAAATATCTCTGCGTCGTTAAAGGAACCCCTAAAAAGCAAAGCGGACTTATCGAACATTTTCTTCTCAAAAATGAGAAAACAAACACCGTTGAAGCTTTCAGGGAACCAAAACCCGGCGCAAAAACCGCAAAAACCAAATACCGTGTTCTCTCTTCCGTTGACGGAATGAGCCTTTGCGAAGCGGAACTCCTTACCGGAAGAACCCACCAGATCCGCGTTCAGTTTTCCGCAATCGGACATCCGCTTATCGGCGACACAAAATACGGAAAAGCAAAGGACGGAAAAGGATTCAACTGGCAGGCGCTCTGCTCCTATAAACTCACCTTCCGTTTTGAGGAAGACGCGGAACATCTCGCCTATCTTGACGGAAAAACCTTTGCCGTAAAGGATGCATGGTTCATCGACAAGCTTGGTTTCAGATTCCCGAAGGAACTTTTATAAAATTATTTTACAACTTTTAAAAAATATTTCAAGTGTGGATATCAAAAAACTCTCCCCGGAAAATCCGGGGAGAGTTTTTATTTTCATATATTGTTTTATTGTAAAGAATCGGGGTACGCGACTTCATAAATTTGGACAACATCTCCGCCGCTATTTAACATGTAGTGAATTTCGTACCATTTTCCAGCTTCGGGTTCAATAAAATATCTCACATCTCTTATGTAGAATCCTCTCTTTTCCCCGCTTTCAGAAGAAAAAACAGCATACGTTACTCTTTGTGAAGCTTTTGATGAATGTGTTGTATAATTATATAGATATTGTCCTGTGTATGTTTCTATTTCCGGATTTTCAATTGCCTTACTGTCGGAAATTACAATTCCTAATAAAACAGTAATACAAATTATTGCAATAACGCATGATGTAATATAGTCTTTTTTTGTTTCACCTTTTTTACGTATAAGCAGAAAAAAGCAAGGTATAAGCAAAATAATAAAATTCACAATATCGTTTTGCGCATTGTTGAAATCATACATATTGTTTTCTCCTACTTTTTCAAAAGCAACGAAATTTCTGTCTGTGAAACCATTTTATCACTTCCGGAATTTTTTTCAAGCGCAAGCATACAAAAAGACCTCCCCGGAAAAACCGGGGAGGGCTTTTTTGCATTATTTATTTCAGAACTTCTTCAAGCGCTTTGAGAACCGCTTCGTTTTCGTCTTTTTCGCCGGCAAAAACGCAGAAATATCCGTCTTTGGAATATACGGAAATTCCCATATCAAGAAGCTTTTTTGCCCTTTCTTCCGCGTCTTTCACTTTGAAGAAAACACAATTTCCTTTTGCGCGGTAAAGACGTTCAAGAGAATCATATTTTATCGCAAGTTTTTTGATTCGGATATAAAGACTGTCGCGGCTGTCAACAAGTTTTCTCTGTGCGGTTTTGATCGCTGAATTTTTTTCAAAAATAACGGTTCCCACTGCCTGTTCCGAAGCGGAAATTCCGCAATCGAATTCAGGAAGATTTTTTCCGCAGGCAAAAACAGGTTCGCCGCCGAAGCGGATTTTTTTGAGCACGACCAGATTTTCGGTTTCCGAAGCGGTGCTCAGAACTGAAAAGCTTTCGTCAACGCAGAAACTTTCGTCAACAACAACTTTTGCTTCGGTAAGGGCGCAAAGTTTTTTTATTTCCGCCGGGGCAATTTCAAGTCCTGTCGGACAGCAGGGATTTGAAAGATAAATCATACCCGCGCCGTTTTCGTTTGCTGCTGCAGCAAGGTTTTCCGCCTTTATCTTCATATCCTGAGTTTTTTCGATACGAACCGGTTCAGCTCCGAATGCAAAAGCGAAGTTTTCCGCAGAAATATCAAGTTCCGGAACAATTGCTTTCGCCTCTTCGCCGAAAATTCCTGAAAGAACGGTTTTATAATCCTTTCCCGCTCTTACAAATTCCGGTTTTGTTCCGAAGAACTTCGCAAAACCTTTGCAAAGTTCTTTTGCATTTTCATCGGATTCGGAATCCTTGTTTTCTTCCCTTGCCTTTTCGCAAAGGTTTGAAAAGCATCCTTCGATATCGAAGAAAAATCTGCTTCCGTCAAGATATATCATCAAATTACCTCACATATCAAAAAAACTCATCTGGCGGCTTTCGGGAAGACCTTTAAGCACGCCGTTTGTACGAAGAATATCCATTACACCAGAACCGATTCCCGCTCTTGAAGCGACATCATCGACGGAAAGATAATCGCCTTTTTTGCCCGCTTCAGCAAGAGGTTTCGCCGCGTTTGCTCCGAGTCCTTTAAGCGAAACGAAAGGCAGGCGGAGTTTTCCGTCTTCCGGAACATATTTGGTTGCGCTGGATTTATAAAGGTCAACGGGAAGGACCTCAACTCCCCTTGCAAGCATTTCGTTCGCAACTTCAAGCATTGTGAGCTGGTCCTCTTCGCCTTTATTAAGGCTTTCCATTGCGCGCATTTCCTTTATTTTGCGTTTTACCGCTTCGTGGCCTTTCATAACGATTCCGCCGTCAAGGTCGTCGCCGCGGACGGTGAAAATTGCCGCATAGAACTCAACAGGGTGATAAACCTTGAAATATGCAAGCCTTATGGCACCAATCTGGTAAGCCGCCGCATGGGCTTTCGGGAACATATACTTAATTTTAAGACAGCTGTCGATATACCATTCCGGAACGCCGCATTCGCGCATGGCGGCTTTATGTTCGTCCGTAAGAAGCTTTTTCGCTTTACCTTTACGGGTGATCTCCATTATCTTGAACGCCATGCTCGGGTCAAGTCCATAGCGGATAAGGTCGGTCATAATGCTGTCACGGGTACCGATTACGTTTTCGATTGTACAGGTGCCGTTTTTGATAAGTTCCTGGGCGTTTCCAAGCCAGACGTCCGTTCCGTGAGAAAGACCCGCAATCTGTATAAGCGCAGAGAAGTTTTTCGGTTGGGTTTCAAGAAGCATTCCGCGGACGAAACCGGTGCCGAGTTCCGGAAGCGCAAGGCTTCCGGTCTGGCAATCGATATCTTCCGGCTCAACTCCGAGAGCTTTAGGCGAAGTGAAAAGGCTGTAAACCTTTTCGTCGCTCATCGGAACATCCGTTACAAGAAGCCCAGTCATATCTTCAAGGTGCTTACAGAGGGTCGGAACATCGTGTCCGAGCTCGTCAAGTTTAAGGATCGTATCATGCAGTTTATGGAAGTCGAAATGGGTCGTAAGCATATCCGAATCCGCGTCTTCAGCAGGATGCTGCATCGGACAGAAGTCGGTTATGTCGTATCCGGTAGGGATAACTACCATTCCGCCCGGGTGCTGGCCGGTGGTCCTTTTTACGCCGGTGCAGCCGAGCGCAAGGCGGGTCTCCTCCGCCTTATGGTAGGTGATTCCCTTTTCCTCGCAATATTTTTTAACGTAACCGAAAGCGGTTTTATCTGCAACGGTGCCTATCGTTCCCGCCTTGAAAACATGGTCCTTACCGAAAAGTTCTTCGGTATAGCGGTGTGCCCAGAACTGATATTCGCCGGAGAAGTTAAGGTCGATATCGGGCGCTTTGTCGCCATGGAAACCAAGGAAGGTTTCGAAAGGAATGTCGTGGCCGTCCTGTTTGTATTTTGTTCCGCAAACGGGACAGTTTTTCGGCGGAAGGTCGAAACCGGAACCGACTTCGCCTTTTTCGAAGAATTCGCTGTGGCGGCAATTGGGACAGACGTAATGCGGAACAAGGGGGTTAACTTCGGAAATTCCGCTCATGGTCGCAACAAAGGAAGAACCTACGGAACCACGGGAACCTACCTGATAACCGTCCTCGTTGGATTTTGTAACAAGCTTCTGTGCAATTACATAAAGAACTGCGTAACCGTGTTTGATAATTGAATCCAGTTCCCTTGCAAGACGCTTTTCAACAATTTCCGGGATTTTTCTTCCTTCCGGGGTTTCTTCGCCGTAAACCTCATAAGCCTTTTTCCAGCAGCGGTTTTTCAGATCCTCCTCCGCGCCTTCGATATAAGGGGTATAAGTTCCGTCGAGAATAGGTTTGAGGACTTCACACATATCGGCGATTCTGTTCGGAACGGTTATTACAACTTCCCTTGCCTTTTCTTCGCCGAGATAGGCGAATTCGTCAAGCATCTCACGGGTTGTTTTAAGATAGAGCGGCGCCTGGTTCACAGCATCGGCAAATCCCTGTGCCGCCTGGATTATTTTGCGGTAATCCGCATCTTCCGGGTCAAGGAAATGAACGTCGCCGGTTGCGGCAACCGGAATTCCAAGTTCCTCGCCGAGAGCGACGATCTGTTTATTCCATTCGCGGATCTGGTCTTCGCTTTCAACTTTTCCGTCGCGTACCATAAATTCGTTGTTTCCGACCGGCTGGATTTCAAGAAAATCGTAAAATTTTGCGATTTCTCTTATTTTTTCTTTGGATTGTCCGCCGGTAATAGCTCTGTAAAGTTCTCCAGCTTCACAGGCCGAACCGACAATAAGACCTTCCCTGTGTTTTATAAGAAGGCTTTTCGGAACGCGCGGACGTCTTTTATAATAAGTAACCTGGGATTGGGAAATAAGTTCATAAAGGTTTTTTAGACCGCGCTGGGTCTTTGCAATAATAATCTGGTGATAAGTCGGAAGTTTCCTCGGGTCTGCCCCGCGTAGAATTCCGTTTACGTCGGCAAAGTTATCGATATGCTCGCTTTCACGAAGCTGTTCCATCATCTTCACAAGGATGAGCGCAAGCTCCCTTGCATCGTCGCAGGCTCTGTGGTGATTGAACGGAGCAAGTTTAAGATGGTTTGCAACGGTATCGAGTTTATGGTTTTTGATATCCGGATACATCGAACGGGACATTGCGACAGTATCCGCATAGGCGCAGTCGAAGGGCATGCCGCATCTTTCCCCTGCGGTGCGGAGGAATCCTGTATCAAAATCCGCGTTATGTGCAACAAGGAATTTGCAGTTTCCGCAGAACTCATAGAACATCCGGAGAGCTTCCTCTTCCGTAGGAGCATCCGCAACCATCGAATCGTCGATTCCGGTAAGTTCGGTTATTCTTTCCGGAATATGTTTTTCCGGATTTACAAAAGTATTGAATTCCTCTTTGAGTTCGCCGTTTACAATTCGCACCGCACCGATTTCGGTCATTTTTTCCGTCGCCGCGGAAAGGCCGGTTGTTTCAAGGTCGAATACGATGATTTCGTCTTCGAAGGAAACGTCCGGTTCACCGAAAACTGCTTTTACGGTATCGTCAACAAAATATGCCTCGACGCCATAAACAACTTTGAAATTCGGGTCTTTAAGCGCTTTTGCGGTTTCTGCCGCTTCCGGGAATCCCTGAACGTTTCCGTGGTCGGTTATGGCAATTCCTCTGTGTCCCCAATCATGGGCGCGTTTTACGAGTTTTTCCGGTGCAGAAACCGCATCCATCTGGGACATATTGGTATGACAATGGAGTTCGAAACGCTTTTCTTCCTCATCGTCAGTTCTGTGAAGTCTTTTAACTTTACATATATCTCTCGGACGGATTGTCACGTCATGTTCGTATTTATCGAAGGAAGCTTCGCCGGCAACAACGATTGTATCGCCGTTTTTAAGAGCAAGAACCCCTTCCGCTTCCTTTTTCTTTGCGATTATTTTAAGAATGTTGGAACTGGTAAGGTCGGTGAGCATAACGGAGATAATAACGCTTTCGCCGTCCCTTGTTTCCCTGCTTTCAACAGAAAAAATATCGCCCCAGACAACAACCCTTCCGCTTTGCATATCAACGTCGCAAAGCTTCATCGGGCGCTGTTTAATCGGTCTTCCCATAACAACTTCCATATTGGAAATATCTATCGGAAGGCCTGTTGTATCAAATCCGCCGTTTCCAAAAGGTGCCGGAGCTTTTGCTGCTCTGGGTTTCGGTGCGGAAGCGGAACTTCCTTTTGTGCTTGCTTCGGAATAGGAAACTGCGGCGGTTTTTCTTTCACTTATCTCTTCAATTTCCGTAATTCCGCAAAATTCGATTTCAATTTCTCTTCCGAATTCCTCGCGGACGATATTTTTCATAATAACGTCGCAGCGGTTATCAAGAAGAAGCTGTGCTCCGCCATGGGCAAGTTCAATTTTAAAAACGCCGTTTTCAAATTCAGTTTTGCTTCCGCTTAAAAAACCGTTTATCGGAACACCCCGGAGGTTTGCTTCAAACGCTATATCATCAAAATAATCTGCGGAAAGCATTTCGGAAGAATAAACAGGAATAAACCGGACATTTTTAACGCCCAGTTTTTCACAAAGCTCTTTTTGAGCAGCATATAAATCCTTTTTATGTACCGTTTTTTTCGGTGCGATTTTTGCCGTTACTTCCCTTTTATCAATATCGATATTCATACCGATTATTCCGGCAGAAGAAAGTTCTTCGCAAAAACCGTTTCCGAAAACATCCGAAAATGTTTTTACCATTTTTTTAAATCCGTCCGATTTCTTCAAGAAGCGCCGGAAGAATTTCGTTTTCCGGAACTTTTCTCAAAATTTCACCTTTTCTGAATATAAGGCCGCATTTATCGCCGCCCGCAACGCCGATATCCGCTTCCCTTGCTTCGCCGGGTCCGTTTACCGCGCAACCCATAACGGCGACGGTAATCGGCTTTTCACAGCCTCTGAGAGCCTCTTCAACTTCGTTTGCAAGTTTTATAAGGTCAATTCTCGTTCTTCCGCAAGTCGGGCAGGAAACAATGTTTACGCCGAAGTTACGGACTCCCGCCGCTTTCAGGATATCTTTTGCCGCATATATCTCTCTTACAGGATCTGCGGTAAGAGTTACTCTTATTGTGGAACCTATTCCGTCAACAAGAAGTCCGCCGATTCCGATTGCGTTTTTGATGATTCCCATATGCTCCGTTCCTGCCTCGGTAACTCCGAGATGAAGCGGATAATCGCATCTTTCGGAAACGAGGCGGCATGCATTCATCATTGTTTTAACGTTGCTGGATTTTATTGAAATCACCGTATCGGTAAATCCGTATTTTTCAAGGATCGCAACATGTTCCATTGCGCTTTCCGCAAGAGCTTCCGCCGTTGGAGCACCGTATTTTTCAAGAAGACGTTTATCAAGACTTCCGCCGTTTACTCCCACACGGATTGCAACTCCGGCGTTTCCGCAGGCTTCGACAACCTGTCTTGTGCGTTCTTCAGAACCGATGTTGCCCGGGTTGATACGGATTTTGTCGATTCCGTTTTCAACTGCAGCAAGGGCAAGACGGTAATCAAAATGTATATCCGCAACAAGCGGAATACCGATTTTTTCTTTTATTGCGGGGATGAGTTCACCCGCCGCCATATCCGGAATTGCGGCGCGCAGAATTTCGCAGCCGGCCTTTTCGAGAAGGACCGCCTGCTTAACACTTCCTTCAATATCGGTTGAAGGAACGCTTATCATGGACTGTATTGCAACGGGATTTTCGCCGCCTATGGCGATTTTTCCGATTTTAACTTCCTTTGCCATATGATCAGCCTCCGGTTATAAGTCTTGCAATATCGTTATAGGCAACGATTACCATAAGAACCATGAGAAGAGCCATACCTACGGTATGAATAATACCTTCCACTTTCTGGTTTATCGGTTTTCCACGGAAAAGTTCAATTACCATGAAGAAAATTCTTCCGCCGTCAAGTGCCGGCAAAGGAAGAAGGTTGAAAACACCGAGGTTAACGGTAACGATTGCAAGAATAAGAAGAATGCTTTTATAGTTGGTTGTTTTTACCGCGTCGGAAATAGTTTCGGTAACTCCGATAGGTCCGGAAAGCTGGCTTAAACCAAACTCACCGCTTATAATATCACCAAGAGAATGCCATACAAGCTTTACAAGTGACCAGGTCCAGCGGAAGGAATATCCGATTCTTCCGAAAATATTGGGTTCTTCGCCATAGATGCTGAAATCGAGAACAATCGAATTTGTTCCGCCGATTTCCTGAGTATTGAAAACAACTTCATCAAGATGTATTTCTTCTTCTCCGCGAAGAATATCCATTGAAACAACGCCGTCAGTATCACGGATAAGGGAATATACAATATCGTAGTCGCATCCTGCTTTTTCGCCGTTTACCGCAAGGATCTTATCGTTTATTTCAAGATAATCCGCGGAGGAAGCGCCTTCTGTAAAAGATGCAACAGTTGTTGTTCCGATGAGAGTCTGGCCGCAGGTGAGAATAAAAACAACCGCAAAACCGAGGATAAGGTTCATAATCGCGCCGGCGGAAGTGATTATTATTCTTTTCCAGACGGGGCATGCCATAAAACGGCGGTCGTCTTCGCTTTCCTCGTCCTCCCCTTCCATTGCGACAAAGCCGCCGATTGGGAGAAGGCGGAGGGAATAATCCGTTTCGCCGAAGGTTTTTGAAATTATTTTCGGACCCATTCCGATTGAAAATTCGTTAACTTTTACTCCTGCCCATTTAGCTGTTGCAAAATGTCCCAGCTCATGGAAGAAAATCATAAATCCGAAAAGTAAAACTGCAATTAAAATACTCAAAAGACTATCTCCTTACTTAATAAGCGAAGCCGCAAATTTTCTTGCTTCTCTATCCGTTTCAAAAACTTCCTCAAAGCTGTCGCCGTCCGCAAAATTCTTTTCAACGGTTTTTTCAAGAATTTTCGGAATTTCGGTGAATCCGATTTTTCCTTCAAGAAAAGCCGCAACGGCAATTTCGTCCGCGGCATTGAAAGCCGCAGTTGCTGTTTTTCCGATTGAAAGAGCCCTTCTTGCAATATCCGTCGCAGGAAAAGCAACGTTATCCTGCTCATAAAAATGCAAAGTTCCGATTTTTGCAAGGTTGAGGTGTTCAACAATGCTTTCGCATCTTTCCGGAACGGTGAGCGCATACTGGATCGGGGTCCTCATATCCGGAACGCCGAGTTGGGCAAGAACGGAATTATCTGTGAACTCAACAAGGGAATGAACAATGCTTTCTCTATGAATGACCACATCAATATTATTCTGGTCAACGCCGAAAAGATGCGCCGCCTCGATAATCTCAAGACCTTTATTTGCCATTGTAGCAGAATCTATGGTCACTTTTCTGCCCATGTTCCATGTCGGATGGGCAAGAGCATCTTCCGGTTTCATATTTTCAAGTTCAGAAAGGCTTTTTCCGAAGAAAGGACCGCCGGAAGCTGTAAGAATAAGTTTCTGAATTCTTGAATAATCGCCCTTTGCCTGTAAACATTGGAAAATTGCGGAATGTTCGCTATCCACCGGGATTATTTTTACTCCCTTTTCTTTTGCGTAATCCATAACCCGCTTTCCGCCGGCAACAAGGGTTTCCTTGTTTGCAAGAGCAATGTCGTTTCCTGCTTCAATCGCCGCAATTGTCGGACGAAGTCCCGCAATTCCGGTAACGGCGTTGAGCACGATATCACATTCAATTTCCGCGGCTTTGAGCACGCCTTCCATTCCGCCGAGCACGGTTATATCTGTATCGGAAAGTGCGATGCTCAAGCCCTTTGCGGCTTCTTCATCAAAAACCGCAACAAGCTTTGGTCTGAACTCTCTCGCCTGTTTTTCAAGAAGCAAAGCATTGCTTCCTGCGGCAAGAGCAACCACTTCAAAACCTAAATTTCTGCAAACATCAAGAGTCTGGGTTCCAATTGAACCTGTCGAACCCAAAATTGAAAGGCGCTTCATTTTTATCAAAAAGCCTCCTTTTACATCTATAAAATTATTGCCGCACAAAGCGGCAATAAAACATTATCATAAATTTATGTTCAGCCTATGAACGGGAAGCAAAGATTCCATATATAAAGAACCGGTGCAACAAAAATCCAACTGTCGAAGCGATCCATAATTCCGCCATGGCCGGGCATTATCTTTCCGTAATCCTTGATTCCAAGCTGACGCTTGATTATTGAAGCGCAAAGATCGCCTAAAATTGCAATAACCGCTCCAATCGGAACAAAAATAACAAAACTGACCCAGTTTACCGAATATCCTGTTGCAACGGAAAAAACAAACGCAAGAATACAGGAAACAATAACGTCCCCGAAAACTCCTCCGATTGCTCCTTCAACAGTTTTTTTCGGGCTTATTTCCGGACAAAGTTTGCGTTTCCCGAAGAAATATCCGGAAAAATATGCACAGGTGTCGTTAAGCCATGCAACAGCAAGGCTCATCAGAACAAGGAAATAGGAAATCGGGTTTCCGTATTCCCGGAAAAGAAGAAGCGTCGAAAATGCGCGCGGTATTATAAGAGTAAACAAAAAAGCAAAAGAAACGTCCGTTGCTTTTGTTTCTTTGTGGTCCGCAAGAACAAAAATAAGAAGCACTATTCCAAGGAAAAGTTCTGTAAAACCGGAAACAGAATCAAAAAGCCTGTAATATTCAGTTGAAAAAAGTGCGCCGAACATTAAACAAACTGCGGTCAGCCCTTTGTTTTTTGTAAGTCCGACAGCATTTATCATTTCATAAACGGCTATTACGGAAAGAGCGGCCACCGCAACATCAAGTACCGCTGTTTCAAAAAGCCACAAACCCGCACCGAGAAGCACAAGCCCCGCAAGAGCGGAAATTATTCTTGTTTTCAATTTATTTTTACCTCTTTTATTTGGTCAGTCAGAACCATAATTCTTAGAATTAAAACGCACAAAAGTTTATTGTCATAACAGACGGTTTACAGTACGCCGCTTTTCGGCGTACTGTAAACAAAATATAGTCAAACAAATTAAACTCCGCCGAAACGGCGGTTTCTTTTGGAGTATTCCTCCAAAGCTTTTTCAAGGTCGGATTCGGTAAAATCCGGCCAGAGAACATCCATGAACACAAATTCCGAATATGCGCTTTCCCAAAGGAGAAAGTTTGAAAGTCTTTCTTCCCCGCTTGGACGGATAATAAGATCGCATTCCGGGGTTTCTGAATAAAGGTTTCCGGAAATCATGTCCTCTGTTACGTCTTCCGGCAAAATTTCTCCGGAAGCGATTTTTTTCGCAATTTCTCGGACAGAATGAACAATTTCATCCCTTCCTCCGTAGTTGAGAGCTATCTGGACGGTTGTTACAACTTCACCGACGTCGGCATTTTCCGCTTCTTCCATAAGTTCAAGAAGGTCGGAATCAAAAGGCGTTCTGTCGCCTATAAAACGTACGGCAATATGTTCGTTTTTTGCCTTTGCCATAGTTTTAAGATAACCGCGCATAAGGTTCATTATTCCGTCGACCTCTTCCTTCGGTCTTTTCCAGTTTTCGGTTGAAAAGGCATAAACCGTAAGGTATTTTATTCCAAGATCGCGGCAGGCACGGGAGATTTTTTCAAAAACTTCCGCACCCTTTTTATGTCCGGCATTGCGCGGAAGGCCGCGTTTTTTTGCCCAACGTCCGTTTCCGTCCATAATAATGCCGATATGTTCCGGCAAAATCAATTTATCGGTCATATCGGCACCTCCGTCAGAAATTTAATTTATCAGATTTCCATGATCTCTTTTTCTTTTTCGGTAGCCATTTTTTCAACTTTTGCTACGAAATCGTCGGTGAGTTTCTGGATATCTTTTTCAAGATCTTTAAGGTCATCTTCGGTGATGATCTTATCTTTAAGCTGTTTTTTGCAGAAATCGTTTGCGTCGCGGCGATGGTTGCGGACGTTTACTTTTGCTTCTTCTGCGTGTTTTGCAATGGTTTTGCAAAGTTCTTTACGGCGTTCCTCGGTAAGAGGCGGGAATACAAGGCGGATGCATACACCGTCGTTCTGGGGCGGAATACCGATATCAGAAGCGTTGATTGCTTTTTCGATAAGTTTGAGGCAGGATCTGTCCCAGGGCTGGATAACAAGGATTCTTGCTTCGGAAACGGAAACTGCAGCAACCTGGTTGATAGGGGTCATGGTGCCGTAATATTCAACTGCAACTCTGTCAAGAACGCCGGGGTTTGCGCGTCCTGCACGGATGGATGCAAAGTCATTTGCAAGTACGGAAATGGTTTTCTCCATTTTTTCGTTATAAGGAATAAGCTGTTCTCTCATAATGTCCTCCTTTTTTCTCGGTGAAATGGAAATATAAAAAGCCGTTTTTCGGAAAATTCACCGTTTTTCCGCGGCAAAATTAACTGTTTTTTTAATCAACCGGTTACAACGGTTCCGATATTTTCGCCGGTAATCGCTTTTACAATATTGTCCGGATCATCAAGGCTGAAAACAAGAACGGGCATATTGTTGTCGCGGCAAAGTGCTACGGAAGTTGCGTCCATAACACCCAGTTCCTTATCAAGAACTTCCTTGAAAGAAAGGGTATCATATCTGACCGCATCATCGAATTTATGGGGGTCTTTGTCGTAAACGCCGTCAACCATTGTTGCTTTGAAGAAGATATCCGCTTTGATTTCAACTGCTCTCAAAGCGCTTGCGGTATCGGTAGAGAAGCAAGGTCTTCCGATTCCACCGCCGAAAATTACAACTCTTCCCTTTTCAAGATGGCGGATCGCTCTGCCTTTGATGAAAAGTTCAGCAATTTCCGGCATTGAAATTGCGGTCTGAACTCTTGCGTTAACACCCATCTGTTCAAGAGTATCGCCTACCGCAATTGCGTTGATGATCGTTGCAAGCATTCCCATATGGTCTGCTCTGGTTCTGTCCATGCTTCCGCTTGAACGGCCGCGCCAGAAGTTTCCGCCGCCGACAACAATTGCAACCTCTGCTCCGAGATCAACACATTTTTTAATACTTTCGCAGATAGGGGTAATTACGCTGAAATCAAGGCCAACGCCTCTTTCGCCCGCAAGGGCTTCGCCGCTTAATTTAAGGAGTACGCGCTTATATTTAAGATCCATATAAAACCTCTCCATTCTGTCCTTTTCGGAAGCAAAAGCAAAAGCTTACACCGCTCCCTATTCTATATTATTTTATCAAAATATACGCCGGATGTAAAGATTAAAATCATATTTTAACATTTTATTTATATTTCTTTTTTGGATATAAAAAAACACCCCGCCGATTGGCAGGGTGTTTGATTTTATGCAATGTACAGCGATTACAGAAGAGAATCGAAGAGTTCGGGTGCATATTTCGGGATAACGGTGGAACCGATGTAGAGGTCCATTCTTGCTGCTTCTTCAATACCTGCAGCAACAGCGGCTCTTACAGCGCCAACGTCACCGGTAAGGGTTACAATACCTTTACCGCCGACAGCATAACCCATGGTGATACCAACGAGGCTGATCTGTGCAGCTTTTGCAGCAACATCAGCTGCTTTGATAGCAGAAGTGATGCTGTAGAATTCCATTGCACCGATTGCATCGCCTTTGAGAACCTGAGCGGTGCCGCTGAGTGCAGGAATAAGCTGAGGATGTACGTTCTGGATGATCATCTTGTCAACAACGCAGTTTCCGCCGTTCATTTCGCCAGCAAGAATGGAGGCTTTTACAGAACCGGTGTCACCGGTGATGATGATGATATATTTGCCGGGGCAAACAGTAGAAGTTCTGATAAGGGAAACTTCTGCTGCTTTGAGCATTACATCACAGGTTTCGATACCTTTTGCAATGCTGTTAAATTCAAGCATTCCGATAGTCTGGATCATTTGCTCTCCCTCCTAATTACTACTCTGTCAGTAACAGCGACAACTTCGCCGTCAAAGCTTGCATAAACATTTGCGCCGAGTTTGCCTTCGTCCATCTGGCCGATTACGTCGCCCTTCTTTACTTTATCGCCAACAGCGACAACAGCGGTGGAAGGAGCACCAATATGCTGTTTGAGAGGAATCTCAACAGTTTCGGGAGTGAGAACGATGGGTTCATCGGTAAGAAGATGTTTGCCATAGTATTTGGAAAGACCGAGACGGGCTGCAAGACGGTTGGTAGGAATCTTTCTGATTTCACGTTCGGGTCTTGCAACGGGTTCCATGTTCTTGGGAACATCGATTCCTCTTTCGCGGAGCTTGCTCTTGATATAGATGTTTGCTTTTCTGGGAGCAAGGTGCATCGGGCAGGAGAAGAGTTCGCATGCGCCGCATTCGGAGCAGTTGATTGCATGTCCGAATACACGAAGGAATTCATCGTTATCGGTGATCATGGTCTCTCTGTAAAGGTTTCTCATGATCTTATGAGGTTCAAGGTCATGACCGGTCTGATATCTGGGGCAGTTATCAGTGCACATACGGCACTGGATGCAGCTGGATTTTGCTCTGTTCTTCATGGAATCAGCTTTAAGGTGTGCCCAGGTTACAAGATGATGATCTTTGGGGAGAACGATGATGTTACCATCGGTTTTGGTGATAACAAGTTTATCGATATCCTCTTCCTGGTCATGTACGCCACCCATCATAGGTCCACCCATGATTACTGCATAGTTGGAAATGGTGGGGCAAGCTGCTTCTACGCAAGCACGAACGGAAGTTCCAAGCGGTACGGAAAGCATAACGGGATGTTTTACTTCACCTACAACGCTGAGGAATTTGTCGGTAACGGGTTTGCCCTCGAAAGCATCTACGATGTTGAGAACAGTACCGACGTTGTCAACAACAGCGCCTACCATAAGCGGAATTCCTCTTTCAGGAACAGATTTACCGGTGATTTCGCAAACGATTACCTGCTCGTCACCAGCCGGGTAGAAATAGCCCATTTTGTGGAGTTTGATGTCGCTTCCGGCTTCAGCAATAGCAGCTTCGAGAGCAGCAATTTCAGTTTTGTATGCTGCTTTAAGAGCTATGTACTTTTTGTCAGCGCCGAGTTCTTTTGCGATCATGTCAACACCTTTTACAAGGTCTGCAGCTCTGGTACGCATGAGGAACTTATCGGTTTCGATAAGGGGTTCACACTCTGCTGCGTTGACAATGAAGTACTCGGATTTAGCGTTCAGTTTTACATGGGTAGGAAAACCTGCGCCGCCCGCACCGACTATACCGGCATTCTTTACGGTTTCGACTAAACTCATATGAATGCACCTCCCTGTAATTTTCTGCAATTTACGCTTTAATAAAATCCAGAAGAATATAAATTATAATACAACTTATATTCTTCTGTCATAACGCACTTAATTCATTAAGGCTGAATTATTTGCCTGCGATCTGTTTTGCAACTTCGTCTGCGAAGTTTTCCTGTTTTTTCTCGATGCCTTCGCCTTTTTCAAGACGTACGAATTCGGTAACTTTGATGGAACCGCCGAGTTCTTTAGCGGTTTTTTCGATGTAACCTTTGATATCGAGGTCAGGATCTTTTACGAATTCCTGGTTCATGAGGCAGTTTTCTTTGTAATATTTACCGATTCTGCCGTCAACCATTTTTTCTTTAACTGCGTCGGGTTTGTTAGCAAGTTTAGGATCGTTGCTGATCTGAGCGAAGAGAATTTCTTTCTCGTGCTCGATAACTTCTGCGGGAACGCAATGTTCGCAGAGGTAAGCAGGGTTTGCTGCAGCGATCTGCATTGCAACGTCTTTTCCGAATTCTACAAAACCTTCTTTGTCTGCTACGTCGGTTGCGAATTTAACCATAACGCCGATGGTGCCGCCGCCGTGTACGTAGGTTGCAACGTCGCCTTCGTAACGAACGAAACGGCGAACTTTAAGGTTTTCACGGATTTTGAGCTGTCTGTCCTGAAGGTGTTCGTTAACGGTTCTGCCGTCAACAACACATGCGAGAAGAGCATCAACGTCAGCAGGATCGTTGTCGATAACAGCCTGTCCTGCGAGTTTTACGAAGCTGCGGAAATCTTCGTTTTTGGAAACGAAGTCGGTTTCGGAGTTAACTTCGATTGCTACGGAAGCTTTTTTAGCTTCGTCGGTGAATGCGAGAACAATACCTTCTGCTGCGATTCTGCCGGATTTTTTAGCTACGGAAGCAAGACCTTTTTCACGAAGGAATTCAACAGCTTTTTCCATATCGCCGTCGGTTTCCATGAGTGCTTTTTTGCAGTCGAGCATTCCGCATTCGGTCATTTCGCGGAGAGTTTTAACGTCTTGTGCGGTAAAGGGCATATTATTCTGCCTCCTCTTCAGATTCTTCAGGAAGATTCTGTTCACCCTGTCTGCCTTCGATGATAGCGTCAGCGATGGTGCCTGCGATGAGTTTTACAGCGCGGATAGCGTCATCGTTGCCGGGGATAACATAGTCGACATCGTCGGGGTCGCAGTTAGTGTCAACAATAGCTACGATCGGAATACCGAGTCTTTTTGCTTCAGCAACAGCGATTTTTTCTTTTCTAGAGTCAACAATGAAAAGAGCGCCGGGGAGCTCGGTCATATCTTCGATACCACCAAGGAATTTTTCAAGTTTCTCGATTTCGAGAGTAAGTTTGGTTGCTTCTTTCTTGGTAAGACGTTCGAAAGTGCCGTCTTCTTCCATTTTGCGGAGCTGCTGAAGACGAGCAATTCTTCTTCTGATGGTTTTGAAGTTGGTGAGCATACCACCGAGCCAACGAGCGTTTACCCAGTATGCGCCTGCTCTTTCAGCTTCTTCACGAACAGAATCAGCTGCCTGTTTTTTGGTTCCTACGAAGAGAACGGATTTGCCTTCTGCGGAAACTTCGTTAATGAAGGAATATGCTTCCTCGATTTTTTTAACGGTTTTCTGAAGGTCGATGATGTAGATTCCGTTTCTTTCGGTGAAGATATACGGAGCCATTTTAGGGTTCCAGCGGCGGGTCTGGTGACCAAAGTGTACACCAGCTTCAAGCAGCTGTTTCATAGATACTACGGACATTAATTTTTTCCTCCTTGTTATTACCTCCACCCCAGTCATTTCCCGGCGGCAACCGGGTTTTCCCGGTCAACGACCGACGAGATTGTGGGGTGTGTGTGCTTATTAGAAGACGCACTTATAGATTTACAGTCTTCCAGCCATTAGATTATAACATTAAAAGCAACTTTTTGCAACCGTTTTTGCTATTTAATAAAGAAAAAATTTAAAAATTTTTTCAAAAAACTTTCGCTTTCATTGTGTATTTTGCCTATATTTTCTGTTTTCACCAGAATTATGTCTTCCCCCACCCTTTCAATTTTATCCCAACTTACGGAAATATCGTCTTCATAACCGAAAACTCCGAATAATCTTGCTTTTCCTTTGATGATGATAGCTGCTGTTTTTCTTGTTTCGATGTCAATTAAAATATCATCCGCAAAGCCAAGACAGGTTCCGTCCGGAAGATTCACAACTTCCTTTTTGCAAAGTTCGCCGACTGTTGTAAGCACGAAAAAACTCACTCCCCTTCCGGAAAATATATGCGTTTTTCCAGTTTTACTTGCATATTCATGCTCAAAATTTTCCAAATATTCTTTCCGTGCTCAAATGAATATATTCGTGCTCAAAAGTCAAAAATCAACCTTGCAAAAAACTTTTTTGAACGGGGAATTTTATGTATTACGGTAAAGTTGAAATCTGCGGAATAAATACTGCAAAGCTTCCGGTGCTCAAAGAATCCGAAAAAACAGAACTTCTTAAACTTGCAAAAAACGGCGATAAATCCGCCCGGGAAAAAATGATAAACGGAAATTTAAGACTTGTTTTAAGCGTTGTTCAAAAATTTTCCGGCCGGGGCGAACCTCCTGACGACCTTTTTCAGGTTGGCTGCATCGGACTTATCAAAGCAATCGACAACTTCGACCCGAACCTTGACGTTCGTTTTTCGACCTATGGTGTTCCGATGATAATCGGCGAAATAAGGCGGTTTTTGCGGGATTCAAACTCCGTCCGGGTAAGCCGTTCCATCCGGGATATCGCCTACCGCGCAATGCAGGTCAAGGAAGATTTTATAAACGAACACGGCCGCGAACCGAAAGTTGAGGAAATTGCAAAAATAATGGAAATTCCGAAAAGCCGGGTCGTTGTTGCGCTTGAAGCAGTGGTCGAACCCGTTTCGCTTTATGAACCGGTATATTCCGATTCCGGCGACACGATTTTCATGATGGATCAGATAAGCGACAAAAATTCCGACGCAGGATGGCTTGAGGAAATTGCTCTTAAAGAAGCTGTGAAAACCCTTTCGCCAAGGGAAAAACGCATCCTTGCAATGCGGTTTTTTGACGGAAGAACCCAGATGGATGTGGCTTCACAAATCGGAATAAGCCAGGCGCAGGTTTCCCGTCTTGAAAAAGGAGCACTGCAGAAAATCAAAAAACAGCTTTAAAAAATCCTTTCCCCGTGGTAAAATATATACATTATTTTATCACGGCGGTGTTTTTTATGAAAAAACTTCTTATAACAGGTTTTGAACCTTTCGGCGGAGAAAAAATCAATCCTTCCTGGGAAGCGGTGAAACTTCTTCCGGAAAAAATCGGCAATTTTGAACTTACTAAAATTGAAGTTCCCGTTGTTTTTGAAAAAGCTTCTGAAACCGTTCTTGCGAAAGCGGAAGAAATAAAACCCGACGCAATAATCTGCGTCGGCCAGGCGGGCGGAAGAACCGGAGTTACTCCGGAAATGGTTGCAATCAACCTCCGGTTCGCTTCGATCCCTGATAACGAAGGAAACCAGCCGAAAGATATTCCCTGCGTCGAGGAAGGTGAAAACGCATATTTTGCCACCCTTCCGGTAAGAAAAATGGTATCTGCTGTTTCGGATGCAGATATCCCCTGCTCCGTTTCCTATTCCGCGGGAACTTACGTCTGCAACGACCTTATCTATCACGTTCTTCATCATTATAAAGGAACAGACATCAAAGCCTGTTTTATCCACGTTCCCTTCATTCCGGAACAGACAACAGACAAACCAAGCATGGAGCTTGAAACCATCGCGAAAGCGCTTGAAATAGCAATCGGAACTATATAAAAAAGTCCTGCCGGAAACGGCAGGACTTTTTTTATTAATTTTATTTGCTCTGTACTATGTAAGGCTGGATCGCGCTTGCGACTTTATAAATCGGCATAGTCTGGAGCATAACTTTTCCGGGGCCGGTGATTACGGTATCAACAAGACCTTCGCCGCCGAAAAGTGCATTTTTAACGCTTCCGACCATGCGGACGTCCATTTTGCAGCTCGGATCCATCATTGCCACAACGCCGGTATCGCAAACAAGTTCCTCGCCTGCGGCAAGGTCATATTCCTTGCTGTAACCGTCGATTTCAAAGAAAGCAAGTCCGGGACCGGTTACTTTCTGCATGATAAAACCTTCGCCTCCGAAAAGACCCGCTCCGACTTTTTTACGGAAGAAAATTTCAAGTTTTGTGCCTTCTGTTGCGCAAAGGAAAGCGCGTTTCTGACAAATTACGCTTTCGCCGGGAGCAAGCTGGCGGGAAACGATTCTTCCCGGAAAAGAGGAAGTGAACGCAATTTCGCCCGCTCCGTTTGCTTTGTAATGGTTAAGGAAAAGGCTTTCGCCGGAGAACATTCTTCCGATACTTCCGCCTAAACCTCCGTCAGCCTTGACGTTTGTTGTAACAGATCCTCTTATCCAGGTTCTTCCGCCGGATTCGCTTACAAGGCCTTCGCCGGGTTCAAGCTGAATTACAAGAGCAGGAAGAGAGCCTCCTTCGATTTCATAACGCATAAAAAAGCGCCTCCTTTTTTATTGTTTCTGACTGAATTTTACCATTTATCACAAAAACTTACAAGAAAACTTTTTGTTAACATTTTCAGCCAATTTTTATGGAAGAAATAAATTCATCGCAGATTTTTTCATCAAGAAGCGTGTTTTCTTCGGAATCTATTCTAATATAAACGCTAACATCTGCCACATATCCGTCAAACTTGAGCTGATAAAATCTTCCGTAAACCGGAACTGCATCTTCTTCATGGTCATATTTGTCAAATGCAGGATAGTTAAAATGAATATAACTTCCCTTTAAAAAATTCCCTTCCACTTCATGGTAGGTATGTTCGTTTATTCCAACCCAGAGTGAATGATTTGCGAGAAACTCGTCATAAGTCTTTCCGGTGTCTTTACAAATGAAAAGACTTGCGTAATGGTAATTATCCCCGGGCAGTTTAAAAGTTATGCCGCAAATTTCGCCCTCTTCTTCAAGAGTTCCCTGTTCCCAACCTTCCGGAACAGACATTGAAACATAAACAAGCTCGTCCTTGCAAATCTTAGCGTCTTTTTCGGTATCAATCATCGGATAAATTTTTCCGGAAAGTTTTCCGTTTTCGATTTTGATATAACTTTCCGGAATTTCCTCAGGGCTTTCCTGCTGCTCCGGTTCCGTTTCGGTTTTTATATCGAATTCCGATTCGATCATTTCTTCCTCCGGAACAACAATTTCATCTTTCATTCCGCATGCGGAAAAGAAAAGCAGCATTACCACGACAAGAAAAAAAGAAAGCAGTTTTTTCATAAAATCCTCTCCTTTTTATTAGTTCTAATATAATAGTAACATAAAAACACGTTTTTGTTGCACAAAAACAAAAAATCCGCAGAAAATTCTGCGGATTTTGCTTTTTTATTCAACTTCAAGAGTCATAAGCATATGGGGAATTCCGTCTTCGAGGAATTCTTCCGAAACCTGTTTAAAACCGACGTTTTCGTAAAACTTTCTCGCGTAAACCTGGGCTTCGATTGTGATTTTATCCGCACCGAATTTTTCCTTCGCAAGGCGGATTCCTTCTTTGAGAACAACAGTTCCGTAACCTTTTCTGCGTCTTGCGGAAATAACTCTGCCGACTGCGGCATCTTCGAAAGAAACGCCTTTATCAAGAACGCGTAGATAGGCCGCTATTCCCTCTTCATCCCGGAGCCAGACGTGATATGCGTTCTGATCTTTGTCATCGATTTCCGGATAGGCGCATTCCTGCTCCACAACGAAAACGTCAACGCGGAGTTTTAAAATATCATAAAGCTCGTTTACTGTAAGTTCTTCGAATTTTTTGACGACAAGTTCCATTTTATTCTTCCTCGGTTTCGGAAACGGGTTCAAGTTTTTCAACAACTGCGGTGTCAACTCTCATTCCGTCAACAGTTTCAACGGTGAATTTATATCCGCTGTTTTCAAAGGTATCGCCGACTTCGGGAACTTTGTTGAGTTCGTCCATGATCCATCCGCTGAGGGTTGCATAGGGAACTTCTTCAATATCCATTTCAAGTTCTTCAAAAAGTTCCTCCGGATCCATACTTCCGGAAACGGTATAAACGCCTTTGCTTTCGCTGATATCTTCCTCAACTTCGTCGTGTTCGTCCCAGATTTCGCCAACAAGTTCCTCAAGGATATCTTCCATTGTTACAATGCCGTAAGTTCCGCCGTATTCATCGGTTACAACAGCCATATGGCATTTGTTTTCCTGAAGAATTTTGAGAAGCGCACCGATTTTCATGGTTGTGGGAACAAAAACGGGTTTTGTAAGCATTGTATCGGAAATGTTTTCCATTTCATAATTATTGTAAAAATCGGTGCGGTGGATTATTCCGATGATATTATCGATACTGTCAACATATACGGGAAGACGGGAATATCCGGTTTCGACAAAAACTTCGGCAACTTCTTCCTTGGTCCAGTCTTTTCCGACCGCTTCGATATCAACGCGGGGAGTTGCTATATCCGCGCAGTCGTTTTCGTTGAGTTCCATTGCGTTGCGGATAAGTTCGCTTTCCTGTTCGCCGATGGTTCCGCTCTGTTCGCCTTCATCCACCATTGAAAGAAGTTCTTCCTCGGTAACAGCTTCTTCTCCGGAGGATTTTACAACAAGAGAAACAAGCTTTTTCCAAAGAGAAAAAAGATAGTTTATGGGAGTAAGGATAACCGCAAGGAAATTGATTATCGGTGCGGAAAATCTTGCAAAAGCTTCGGGAGATTCCTTTGCGATACTTTTCGGAGTTATTTCACCGAAGATAAGTACAACAACAGTGATTACCGCGGTTGAAACAGTTGCGCCGATATCGCCGCCGAGAAGTTCTATAAAAAGAACGGTGGCGATTGAAGAAAGAGCGATATTAACTATGTTGTTGCCCACAAGGATCGTGGTAAGAAGGCGGTTATAATCTTCCAGAAGACGGATTATAAGCTCCGCGGTTTTGTCGCCGCGTTCCGCCGCAATTTTGATTTTTGTCATGTTAAGACTGTTGAAAGCGGTTTCCGTTGCGGAAAAATAAGCCGACATCATTACAAGGAATCCCATTGCAACTATTGTGCCGATATTGTTCATTTTGTTAATTGATACAACCTTTCAGAATTTATATTTAACGCAAAAAAGCACAGCCCGATGCGAAACCGCCCAGGCTATGCTCCGAAAATCAATTTATTTTAATACTTCGTATGTCTGCGTCGTCCATTTTTTGACCTTTCAAAAATATAATACAGATATTATACACAAGCTTCCGTTAATTGTCAATCACCCGACAATAACTCCGCCGCCAAGGAGTTTTTCTCCGTCATAGATAACCGCAGACTGGCCCGCAGTTACCGCTCTTTGCGGTTCATCAAAAAGAATAAGCGCTCTGTCGTCGCGGAAATATGTGCCTGCAAGAGCAGGAGCGGGATTATGGGCATATCGGATCTTGCAGGTTACGGGAATCGGCATATCCGGTGCGCCGTTTATCCAATGGAAATCCTTTACGATAACGCGCTTTTTGAAAAGAGATTCGTTATCCACAAGAACAACTTCGTTTGCTTCCGGATCGATTTTTCCGACGTAAAGCGGTGCAGGAAGAGAAAGTCCGAGACCTTTTCTCTGGCCTATGGTATAGCGGCAGATTCCTTTGTGTTCGCCAAGGCATTTTCCGCATTCGTCAACAAATTTTCCGTGGGGCATTTCACCTATTTTACGTTCGATATATCCCTGGGTGTCGCCGTCCGGAATAAAGCAGATATCCTGGGAATCAGGCTTATTCGCAACGGGAATTCCGGCTTTTTCCGCAATTGCGCGGATTTCATCCTTGGATAAATCCGCAAGGGGAAAACGGAGATGGGGAATAAGTTCCTTATCGATATTATACATCATATAGCTCTGGTCTTTTGCAAGGTTTTTAGCGCGGAAGATATTGTTTCCGTCGGTTCTTGCATAATGACCGGTTGAAATAAGGTCATAACCAAGCTTCTGCGCTTCCTCAAAGAAAGCGGGAAATTTGATGAACTTATTGCATCTTACGCAGGGGTTCGGGGTTCTTCCCTGTTTATATTCTTCAGTGAAATTATCGAGAACTTCTTTTTTGAAAATCTCGCGGAAATCAAAAATATAATGGGGGATTCCGAGATAATCAGCAACAGCTTTTGCGTCCTTTGCGCCGTCCCAATCGTCAAGGAGGCGGAAAGTTGCTCCCGCAACCTCGTAACCCTGTTCTTTTAGAAGATATGCTGCGGCCGCACTGTCAACTCCGCCGCTGAGCCCGACCATTACTTTCATCCGAGCATCCAGGAAAGAGCAAAAGCAAAGGACGGAATGATCATCGCAATGATGAGGATTATTACCATTATTCTTACAAAAAGGCTGTGTTTCATTTTTTATCCTCCGATTTTATTCAAGAATTCCAAAAGAGCTGAACGGAAAAAGAACAAGAAAAGCTTTTCCCTTTATCTTATCTTTATGAATATAGGGATTATCCCAGAATCTTGCGTCAATAGATCCGCCGCGGTTATCGCCCACAAAGAAATAACAATCTTCCGGAACTTCAAAACTTCCTTCAAAATCCGAATAGCTTGAAACATAATCTTCCTCATAACGCTGGCCGTTTATAAAAACTTTTCCGCTTCCGTCAAATTCAATCTTATCGCCGGGAAGGCCTATGCAGCGTTTTATAAAAACAACGCTCAGCTCCTCGCTGTCGAAAACAACTATATCTCCGCGCTTGATATTATCCTTGTTGAATGTGCGGAAAGTAACGACCTGGGCTCCGGTGGGAATTGTTGTTTCCATCGAACCTGTGGGAACACTTGCCATGAAGCAAAAAGTCTGGAAAACAAGAAGCGGAATAAGGCAATAGAACAAAAGGGTTTTTCCCCAATCGACAAGTTCCTCTTTAAATGTTTTTTTGTTTTTTTCTTCTTTTTCCGGAACAGGATTTTCAGCTTCCTCTTCCGAAGTTACGACGAAAAGGCTGTGTTTCATTTTTTAAAAACTCCTTTTATTATTCCAAAATTCCAAAACTGCTGAACGGGAAAAGAACAAAAAATCCTTTTCCTTTTACAAAATCTTTGTGTATATAGGGATTATCCCAATATCTTGCATCAAAAGAACCGCCGCGGTTGTCGCCGATGAAGAAATAACAATCTTCCGGAACTTCAAAGCTTCCTTCAAAATCCGAATAGCTTGAAACATAATCTTCCTCATAACGCTGGCCGTTTATAAAAACTTTTCCGCTTCCGTCAAATTCGATTTTATCGCCGGGAAGTCCGATGCAGCGTTTTATAAGAACAACGCCGATTTCCTCGCTTTCAAAAACAACGACATCTCCCCTTTTTACGTTTTCCTTATTGAAAGTTCTGACGGTAACGACCTGTGCTCCTGTGGGAACCGTCGTTTCCATGGAACCTGTCGGAACACTTGCCATAAAGAAAAACGTCTGGAAAATCAAAAGCGGCAGCAAGCAATAAAAAACAAGGGTTTTTCCCCAATCGATAAGTTCTTCTTTAAAAGTTTTTTTCGGTTTTTCAGTTGCGGGAATTTTTTCCGCATTTTCCAAAACCTCTGTTTCAAGAATTTTTTCTTCCATATATTCCTCCGTAAACGGTTTTTATGTTGATTTTATTACATTAATAATTTATTATATCAACATTTTTATATTTAATCAATAACAGAAGGCTAAAATTAACAGTTTGGACAATAATAAAAATATTGATTGGAGGCGATTTTTTTGTTTGTTGTATTTTTCCGGACAATTATAATCTATTTCGTAATAATCGCTTGTATCCGGATTATGGGAAAACGCCAGCTTGGCGAGCTTCAGCCTTCGGAATTCGTTATTGCGATTCTTATTTCAAATATCGCCACACTTTCGATTGAGGATACAGATATTCCGCTTATCGGCGCGGTAGTTCCGATAATAACGCTTATGAGCGCGGAAGTTATTCTTTCG
Source organism: Oscillospiraceae bacterium (assembly GCA_045631325.1). Taxonomy (GTDB): domain Bacteria; phylum Bacillota; class Clostridia; order Oscillospirales; family Ruminococcaceae; genus UMGS1668. The sequence goes on along the minus strand of JAZQUO010000056.1, from coordinate 17,261 downwards.
TTCATAACCCTTAAAAGCGAAAAAACAAGGGTGATCGTTTCCGGAAGTCCGGTTGTTATAATCCGGAACGGAAACATTGACCAGAAAAGCATGAAGGAACTTCGTTTTTCAATTGAGGACCTTATGAGCCAGCTTCGGATAAACGGAATTTTCGATATTGAAGATGTTGGCTTTGCCATTGTTGAAACAAACGGCCAGCTTACCGTTTACCCGAAAGCCGAAGCACAGCCGCTTACGCCAAAATCCGTACGGGATCCAAAAATCGGCTGCAACATTCCGCCGATGGTGCTCATAAGCGACGGTTCTCTTTGCAAAAAGGTGCTCAAGGAATGCAACCTCACCGAAAAATGGCTCGAGGGCGTGCTCAAAAAAGAAAAAATCAAAAAAGAAGATGTTTTTCTTATGACCTGTGACCCTTTTGCAAAATACTATATCATACGGAAAGAGAGTGAAAAATGAAACGGATAATTTTTGCCTTTGCGCTTATGTTTTTCCTTATCGGATTCAACCTTTTCTGTTTTTATATTGTTTCGGAAATCGGTGCGGAAGCTTCGGAAAAACTCGGAAACATTTACGAAATCCTCGAAAGCGGAAACACCCCGAAAGCCGCAGAGGAATGCGAAAAATTCACCGCTTACTGGCTTTCGAAACAGCATATTTTAAGCCTTATTGTAAGGCACGATCTTCTTGATCAGACAACCTCCTCCGTTGCCTGTTTTGTTCCCCTTGCAAAATTCGGTGAAACCGGAAAACTTGCTTCGGAAATAAACCGCTGCAGGGTTCTTATAGAGGAAATCCGGGATTCCGAAAGGCCGCTTTTGCGGAATATATTATAAAAAAACACCCGTGCTCAGATTTGAGCACGGGTATTCAAAAAAATCTCATTACTGTATCGGTAACTTATCTATGATTCCAAGGGCGAATTTTCTGATCAGGTTTGCGTCGATGGCGGTTATTTTTCCGTCGGAATCAACGTCGCAGAAAGCAAGCTGTTCTTCTGTCGGTTTAACAAGTTTTGCCGCAACAAGGCGGGCAAAATATGCATCTATAACGTCAACATTTCCGTTTCCGTCAGAATCCCCGAAAACAATGTTTTCTTCCGGTTTTTCGATAGGAATTTCGATTTGGAAATCGCATTTTGCTTCCCAACTGAATGGAGTGAACAGCAATTCACCGATTATTCCTATAAGATTTTTCAATTCGGATTCATTTGCCGTATTAAAATCAAATTTATCAAACACAACAATTTTTACATTAAAAATTACGCTTTCGGAAGTTGCCTCGACAAAATCGAATGTTATATTTGCTTCAACTGTTCCGCCAATCCATTCCAAAGATTTATCATAGGAATTGTACGGTACGGAATAAGTTTCATGCCATTTATACTCTATTCTTTCTTCCCCTTCAAAGATTTTATAATCATACCATGCGTTGTCATAATATCCGCAGGCAATATATGATTTTTGTATTTTCTCCATATCCCGCACGGATTCAAAAGTTCTTGAAAGAGCTTTTGTCACAACAAATTTCATCAATTCCGAATTCATAAGTGTTGCAGTCAAGGGGTGATTTTCTCCCGCAATAAGCTTTTTTCCGCCGTTTTTAATTCCGTGGACGGCAAGTTTATCCGCGGCTTTTCCGTCCGCGTTTTTCTGGTCGATGGATTTCGCAAAGGCTTCAACCTGCGGGCGGATTATTTCTTCAAGGCTTTTTTCTTCCGCAAAGGTTTTTATCGGAAACACATTTAAAATCATCAGAAAACAAATGGCAAGCGATACAAATCTTTTCATTTTTCCTCCTGTTTTTTTGCCAAACAGGAGTCTTTATTCTCTGCACATGGCAGAGAATACGGGACGTCCCGTGGCTTATTTTTTATTCGTTTACGGAATAACTGTTATTGTAATGTTTTCTTTTGCGGCACCGAGGGATTCTTCGTTTTCGGGGTTAAAACCTTCGAAGAAAGCTTCCGCTTCGTAAGTTCCGACTTCCGGAATTTTTGCGAGGAAATCTTCGCCGATATGCTGATTCGGTTTGATGTATCCGGTTTCGTAAACCGTTTCGCCGCCGAGGACGATTTTTACTTTTATAAGGCAGGTGTTTTTCCCGGAGTTTTCGATTTTGAAATCGCCTTTTCCGTCTTCGGAACTGACGGTGATTTCTCCGGCAATTTTATAGGAAAGTTTTCCGGCTGAGTTTCTTTCACCTTCGTAAAAAGTTCCGTCAAGCATTCCGTTTATTGCCGCATGGTCGGAAGTTATCCAAGGATATTCGTCCGTTTTTTCGGCAGGTTCCGTTCCGAAAAGGAACATTCCCGCAACTGCAAAAGCGGCAATTACAATTATAAGGATAAGCGAAGCCGCAAAAGTTCTCATATTGTTTTCACGATCGTATCTCAAAAAATTACACTCTCCCAAAAATATTCTGCATATAGTATAACAGATATTTCAGGTTTTTCAACAATTTTTCGTGTTTCTTTATATTGAAGAATTATATTTTCTGTGATAAAATAATAGTATTAATATGCATAAATCCGGTTTTCCTTTAATAAGATTTATGATATATGAAAGAATTATATAAACAGGGGGAATTTTTAATGAGCGAACTCATCGGCGCATGTCTTATCGGCCAATCCGGCGGTCCCACCGCGGTTATCAACTCCAGCGCATACGGAGTTATTAAAACCGCACTCGGAAAAAAATGCATTACAAAGGTTCTTGCCGCACAGCACGGAATCCGCGGTATTCTTGACGATGACCTTATCGATATGGGCAAAGAGGATGCAGAAACCCTTGAACTTATGCTCACAACCCCCGCTTCCCTTATCAGAAGCTGCCGTTACAAACTCAAGGATTTCCGCGAGGATGACACCGATTACAAACGCATCCTTGAAATCTTCAAAAAATACGATATCCGCTATTTCTTCTATAACGGCGGTAACGACAGTATGGATACCTGCAACAAGATTTCCGAATATATGGCAACCCAGGATTACGAATGCCGCATAATCGGTGTTCCTAAAACCATCGACAATGACCTTGTCGGTACCGACCATTGCCCCGGTTTCGGTTCTTCCGCAAAATACATTGCCCTTTCCGTTGCAGAAGTTATCAAGGACGTTCATGTTTATGACCGTGACGCAATCGTTGTAATCGAAGTTATGGGACGCCATGCAGGATGGCTTGCAGGTGCGGCAGCACTTTCCAAAATCTGCTGCGAAGGTCCCGCTTTCGTATATCTTCCGGAAGTTCCTTTCGATATGGACCAGTTCTTCAAAGATCTTGACGAATTCCACAAACACCATAAACGAATCGTTCTTGTTTTCTCCGAAGGAATTAAAGACAAGCACGGAAAATTCATCAGCGAATACGGAATCAACGACCTCAACATCATCGACGAGTTCGGTCATTCCCAGCTTGGCGGCCTTGCGGCAACCATGTCCAACATAATCCGCGCAAAAACCGGTTCCAAAGTCCGCGGAATCGAACTTTCCCTTCTCCAGAGATGTGCAAGCCACGCCGCTTCCAAAACCGACCGCGACGAAGCAGCAATGGCAGGCGCCTATGCAGTTGAAGCAGCAGTTTCCGGCGAAACCGGAAAAATGGTCGGTTTCCGCCGCGACACCAAATACGGAATTTACAAATGCACCCCCATTCTTGTTGACCTTAAAGAAGTTGCAAACGCAGAAAAATGTGTTCCGCGCGAATGGATTAACGAAGAAGGCAACAACGTCACTGACGAATTCATCGAATACGTTGTTCCGCTTATCCAGGGCGAACTTGAAACTCCTTACGAACACGGAATGCCCAAATACGCAAGACTCAAACGTATTCCCGCAGAACCCGTCAACGAATAATTATTTTATGATAAACGAGCCCCCCGCAACTGCGGGAGGCTCTTTTTGTTAAAGTTCTTTATAAAGCAGAACGGAATCAACTTCCGAAAAACCGTTTTTAAGATAGAATTTGTGTGAAGGAAAATCCCGGAGCGTTCCGAGAAGCACGGAATCACATCCGGATTCCTTTGCTTTTTCGGAAACAAGCCGCATTATTTCTTTTCCGTATCCTCTTCCCTGGGCTTCTGCGGAAACGCAGAAATCCTCAATGCGAAGAAAAGGAGCATCTATCGACGGAACAATTATTCCAAGGGCGATTCCGATTATTTTTCCGTTTTCTTCCGCCGCAAAACATTGTTTTGTTTCAGAACCGAGATAATCGGAAATATATCTTTCCACAGATTCCCTGTCATATTTTTCGTTCCAGGGCTCTGCTCCATAGGCTGAAATATAAACTTCGGCGCAGGAGGAAATATCTTCTTTTTTCGGTATGAATATATTCATCTTTCACCTCTGAAAAATGGTGGGAGCAAGCCCCCGCCCTGCTGTAAATCAACTTAAAGATTTCCTGATTTCCTCTTCGGTTTTTCCGTTCACGTCGTTGCGAAGGATTCTGTATGCCGCCGCGGCAACAGGAACGCCGAGAAGCATTCCGAGAATTCCGGCAACGCCGCCGCCAATTGTTACTGCCGCAAGCACCCAGATTGCCGGAAGTCCCATTGAAGAACCGACCACTTTCGGATAAATGATATTGCCTTCAAGCTGTTGGAGAACAACAAGGAAAACGACGAAGATAAGCGCCTGGATTGGGTTTACCATAAGAATCATAAACGCACCGATTCCGCCGCCGATGAATGCGCCGGCAACGGGAACAAGCGCTGTGAAAGCAACAAGCGCGCCTATCATTGTTGCGTAAGGCAGACCGAGAATCATCATTCCCACAGCGCAAAGTCCGCCGAGGATGACCGCTTCGGTACACTGTCCCACGATATATTTACGGAAACAATCGTTAAGGGTTGCAAGCACGTAAACGATTTTTTCGTACCAGTTTTGTTTAAGATATTTTTTTGCAAGCTTGTCCGCCTGTTTTCCGAGTTTTTCTTTACCGAGAAGAATATAAATCGCAAAAATAAGGCTCAGGAAAGCGGTTACGATTCCGCCGAGAACTGTTGAAACCGTTGAGATAACAGCACCCATTACGCTTCCGAAACCGGAAGTTATGGCTTGTGCTATTTTTTCGATCTGGGAATTCCAATCGATTGAAACAAGCATATCTATAATATCCTGGGGAACGTATTCAAGTTTTTCAAGCTGTTTTACGATCCAGTCAACAGCATCCGGGATATAATCCACAACAAGCATTATTGCAGAAACAAATTCCGGAACAACTATCCAGATTATAAGTCCGATTACGGCAACAAGAGTTATGAAAGCAACTGTCATGCAAACGGGTCTTTTGATTTTCTGAACTTTCGGATTTTTTGCTTTTCCGAAAAACTTGCGTTCGTAAAAACTCATAAGAAGATTCACGACATATGCGATTCCCGCTCCTATAAAAAGCGGTGAAGCCGCGCCGATTACAAGACCTATGAATTTTGCAAAATTCTCCCAATATCTTACCGCAAGAAAAAGCGCAAAGACACATGCGGCAATTTTTGCGCAGGTTTTAAATTCAATTTTCATTCTGTTCTCCTTTCGACATCGCTTCGTGACCGAGGAGCCATTCTTTTGTTTCTGTTCCGCAGGCAAAACCGGTAAGTTTTCCGTTTGCGCCGATAACGCGGTGGCACGGAATTATTATCGGAAGCGGATTTTTATTGCAGGCGGAACCAACCGCTCTTCCCGCTTTCGGATTTCCGGTTTCTTTTGCAATTTCGCCGTAGGTTTTTGTTTTTCCGAAAGGAATTTTCAAAAGTTCGTTCCAGACGGATTTTTGGAATTTTGTTCCGGAAAATTCATATTCCAGTTCAAAAAACTCTCTTTTACCGGAAAAATATTCCGAAAGCTGCTCTTTTGCTTTTTCAAGAATTTTTTCTTCAATAGCGAAATCCGCCTTTTGCTCTGTTTTGAGTTCAAGGCGGATTATTTTTTCGTTTTCGGCAAAAATTGCAATTTTACCGATCGGTGAATCGATTACGGTTTTGCTCATTTGAGTTCAACTATTGTTACACCGGTTTCGCCTTCACCATATACGCCGAGACGGAAAGTTCTTACCGCTTTGTTCTTTTTAAGAGCCTGGTGAACAGCGGCGCGGAGAACGCCGGTTCCCTTTCCGTGGATTATTGAAACGGTGTTGAGGTTGAGAAGAACACATTCGTCGATGAATCTGTCCATTTCGAGAAGGCCCTGTTCAACGTCCATTCCGCGAAGGTCAACTTCGGAAGCGGCTTTTCTTCTTGAAGCGCTTTCGATGGTTTTGGTAACGGAACCGCCGCCGAGGGTGTTCTTTTTGGATTTGTTATTTTCAATAAGGCGAAGTTCGGAAATATGAACTTTGGATTTTACAATACCGGTCTGGACAAGGCAATAGCCCGCTCCGTCCGGAAGACCGACAAGAGTTCCGTCCTTGCTCATTCCGTTTATGCGAACAGTATCTCCGCGGACAAGATTTCTCGGGAGTTTATATCCGCTGTCCTTTGCGGCAATGGGGTCCGCGATATCCTGGATTCGGGCAATACCGGTTTTCATCTGGGCCCTTGCCCTTGCGGCCATATCGGCGGAAGATTCCGCTTCGGCGGCTTTTTTGGTTTCGATAATTTCGTCGATGAGTTTCTGGGATTCGGCACGGACCTGTTCAACAAGGCGTTTTGCGGAAAGTCTTGCGGACTCGAGTTCCTTTTCCCTGTTGCGTTCCATTTCCTCTTTTTCTTTTGCAATTTCAAGGCGGATACGTTCGGTTTCTTTACGGTAACTTTCGGCTTTTTCGTGCTCTTTTTCAAGTTCCTGACGGCTTTGTTCGAGTTTTTCGACAACATCCTCGAAGTTTGCGTTTTCGGCGGAAACAAGTTCCCTTGCTCTGTCAACTATGCTTATATCCATTCCAAGGCGTTCGGTTATTGCGAAAGCGTTGGATTTTCCGGGAACGCCCACAAGAAGGCGGTATGTCGGAGAAAGTGTTTCGACATTAAATTCGCAGCATGCGTTTTCCACTCTCGGGGTCTGGAGAGCATACATCTTGATTTCGGCATAGTGAGTTGTTGCGGCAACCTTTGCGCCATAAAGTTTAAGGCGTTCGATTATTGCAACCGCAAGAGCCGCACCTTCGATCGGGTCAGTTCCCGCGCCGAGCTCATCCAGAAGAACAAGGCTTCTGTCGTCGGTCTGTTCAAGGATTTTTATGGTGTTGTTGATGTGGGAAGAGAAAGTTGAAAGGCTCTGTTCAATGCTCTGTTCGTCGCCGATATCCGCAAAAACGTTTTCGAAAACGGAAACGGAGGAACTTTCTCCCGCCGGGATCATCATTCCGCACATTGCCATAAGGGTGAGAAGGCCGATGGTCTTGAGCGCAACGGTTTTACCACCGGTGTTCGGGCCGGTGATTACAAGAACGTCATAATCATAGCCAAGAGCGATATCTATCGGAACGATTTTGTTTTTATCGATAAGCGGGTGTCTTGCTTTCGAAAGGCGGACTTTTCCGTCGTCGGAAAGGCTCGGAACGGAAGCGTTCATTTTGGAAGCAAGTCTTGCTTTTGCAAAATAAAGGTCAAGTTCAACAATTGCGGCATAATCTTCGATGAAAGAATCCGCGTGGTTTCCGATATCGCAGGAAAGTTCATAGAGGATTCTCTGGATCTCCTGCTGTTCTTTCGCTTTAAGAACACGGGTTTCGTTATTTTCGTCAACAACGCCCGCAGGTTCAATAAAAATTGTTGCGCCGGAACCGGAAGTATCGTGTACCATACCTTTGATTTCGTTTCTGTATTCCGCTTTTACCGGAACGCAGTATCTTCCGTCACGCATGGTGACAATAGGTTCCTGAAGATATTTTGAATAGGTGTTGGAATGGATAAGGCGGTCCAGCTGTTCTTTGACTTTTGCCTGGGAATTGCGGATTTTTCTGCGGATATCCGCAAGAGTCGGGCTTGCGGTATCGCTTACTTCATCTTCGGAAACAACGGTGAAGCCGATTTTATCCTCAAGACGCTGGTTCGGCATAAGGCATTCGAAAAATTCATCGAGCGAAGTTGCCTTTTCGCCTTCATAGTTGCTTCTGAAATCCTTCATTTCACGAAGAGCTTTGAGGAATCTTTCAATATCGATAAATTCCGGAAGAGAAAGGGTCGCGCCCATTTTCGCTCTTCTTAAAGAACCGGTAACGTTTTTAACTCCATGGAGAGAAGGCGCGCCGAATCTTGCGGAAAGCATGAATGCGTCCGCGGTTCTGTCCATAAGGCGCTTTGCCTCACGGAGAGTTGTTTTCGGTTCGGTTTTAAGGGCAAGGTTCCGGCTGTCTTCACAACCGGTGCAATCCGCAAGCATTGCAAGGATCTTATCAAGTTCCAATGCCCTGTGGTGTCTGTTTTCGGTCATATTTTTACCTCTGAAGTTTACTTCAAATCATAATCAGAATGAACGTATTGAATTCAGAAATTCAAGAGTCGGATAAACTTTGTCCATTTGTTCGATAACGTATTTTTCCGCCGCATTCGAAAGTTCGATAAGCGAATTTTCTCCCACACGGAAAGAAAAAAGCTGTTCCATCGGCGCATAGACGATATGTCTTGCGGCAAGAAAAGCGGCTTTTGAAAGCAAAACTTCGCCGTTTGCCCCATTGGGACGGCAATCGGTGCAGGTTGCATTTCCGCTTTTTGTATCAAACCAATATGCACTTTTTTCAAATTCACCGCATTCGCTGCAGGCAATTAAATCCGGCGCATAACCGATAAGGCTCATAAGACGGAGTTCAAAAATCGCTTTGAGCATTGCCGGATGGACTTTTTTGTTTTCCAGCATATGTAAGGTGTTGAGGAGAAGACGAAGAATGTCCTTTGAATCCTCCTCCGGGTTTGCGGCGCTTAAACAAAGCTCGCAAAAATAGCTTGCATAGGCAAGGCTGTCGAGATCTTTACGGATTCCGAAGAAAAGCCTTTCGCTTTCGGCGGAATCGACTGTATATTTTTCGCGGTTTTTGAAAAAAACAAATTCCCCGTAACAAAGCATCGAAGAAACGGTTGCAAGGGCGCTTTTCATCCTTCTTGCGCCGGAAGCATAGGCATAGATAACCCCCCTGTCCTCGGTAAGGACAGAAAGTAGTTTATCATTTTCATTATAATCCTGTACTTTAAGGACGATGCCTTTCGTTTTGATCTGCATAACCTATACCGCCGTTCACGGAAAAATGAAGCTTTTTTAAATCGGAACTTTCTTCCGGTTTTCCAACGTCCTTCGGAAGAGCGGGTTTTATTTCGCCCGCGTTTATCTTTTGGTTTATGACGTTTTCGTTTGAAAGTTTATAGTTCAGATAATCGCTTATTTTTCCTGTTTTTTCAAAATCGTACCAGCTTTTTTCGTTCATGGCTTTTACCCCGCAATAAAGTTTTTTCATAATCATTTTATGATTTTTCAAAAACAATATGTGAGGTAAAAATTGTTTTTAAAGAATCCCCTCGCCACTTCGTGGCCCTCTCCCCTTTGACAAGGGGCGCTGATTTTACTGTTCGGAAAATCCGAAGTTGCGGAGAAGTCCGTCGCGGTTTCTCCAGTCTTCCTTGACTTTTACCCAAAGCTGAAGGTTTGCCTTGCAGCCGAGGAAACGTTCGATGCTCATTCTGGATTCGCTTCCGATTTTCTTGAGCATTGCGCCTTTTTTGCCGATGATGATTCCTTTGTGGCTGTCGCGTTCGCAATAGATGATAGCGTCGATATCGACCATATCCTTGCCTTCGCGTTCTTTCATTGCCTCGATTGAAACAGCAATTCCGTGGGGAACTTCGTCTTCAAGGTCAACAAGCATTCTTTCGCGGATAAGTTCCGCAACGATTGCTCTTTCGGGCTGGTCGGTGATGGAATCGTCCGCAAAATAATGGGGGCCTTCTTCGGCATATTTTTCAAGTTCATCGGTGAGGATGCTGATTCCGTCTTTTTTGAGTGCGGAAATCGGAATTACCTCGTCGAAGGTATATTCTTTTGAAAGCATTGCGATTTTCGCAAGCATTTCTTCCTTGTTTTCAAGAGTATCGATTTTGTTGATGCAAAGAATTGCCGGAAGGCGAAGAGCCTTGAAACGTTCGATAAGGTCTCTTTCCGGCTGGGTGATTTCGCCTTTGGGTTCAACAACAAGAATTGCAATATCAACGTCCGCAACGGAATCGCCTACCTGTTTTACCATGAAATCAGCAAGTTTGGTCTTCGGTTTATGAAGACCGGGGGTGTCGATAAATACGAACTGGGTAAGACCTTTTGTAAGAATACCGGTGATGCGGGTTCTGGTGGTCTGGGGTTTTGCGGAAACTGCCGCAACTTTTTCGCCGATCAGGGCATTAAGAAGAGAACTTTTTCCGACGTTCGGTCTTCCTACGATTGCTACAAAAGCGGATTTGGTTTCAAAATTTTTATTATTCATTGACATAACTTGCGTCACGCTGAAGACCGAGCTTCGCGAGGACGGTTTCCTCCCTTTCTCTCATATGTACCTGTTCCATGCCGCCGTTGACATGGTCATAACCAAGAAGATGCAGAACTGAATGGACAGTAAGATAGGCTACTTCGCGCTGGAGAGTATGTCCGTAAAGTTCCGCCTGCTGCTCCGCTTTACGGAGCGAAATTACAATATCGCCGAGGAGCAATGCTCCGCTTTCGGGGTTGCGGTCATAAATTCCGTTTTCCCCGAGGGGGAAGGAAATTACGTCGGTCACCGCATCAACGTTTCTGAATTCGGCATTGATTTCCTTGATTTCTTCGTTTGAAACAAAAGTGATGCTTATTTCGCCCTGTTCGGTAAAACCTTCGGTAAGAAGGGTTGCTTCGCAGCATCGGCGCATGAGCATTCTTATTCCTGTGGGTATTTTAACGTCTTTCTGCCTGTTTGAAATGATAACTTTTGCGATTGCCATTATCTTTTTCTGTCCTTTCGTAATATTTTTCGTACGCCTTAATAATATTCTGGACAAGGCGATGGCGCACGACGTCTTTTTCGGTAAATTTTATAAGCGAGATGTCTTCCACATCTTTGAGTACTTTTACTGCTTCAACAAGACCGCTTTTTTTGATTGACGGAAGGTCAATCTGGGTTGCGTCGCCGTTGATTACCGCCTTCGAGTTGAAACCGAGTCTTGTGAGGAACATTTTCATCTGTTCCGGGGTGGTGTTCTGGGCTTCGTCAAGGATTATGAAGGAATCGTCAAGGGTTCTTCCGCGCATATATGCAAGAGGCGCAACTTCGATATTTCCTCTTTCAACAAATCTCTGGTAATTTTCCGCGCCGAGCATTTCAAAAAGCGCATCGTAAAGCGGACGGAGATATGGGTCAACTTTGTTCTGAAGGTCGCCCGGAAGGAAACCGAGTTTTTCGCCGGCTTCAACTGCCGGACGGGTGAGAATGATTCGGTTGACTTCCTGGTTGCGGAAAGCTTTTACCGCCATTGCGACCGCAAGATAAGTTTTACCGGTACCTGCGGGGCCGACGCCAATAGTGATGGTGGTGTTTTTTATTGCTTCAACGTATGCTTTCTGTCCGAGGGTTTTCGCTTTGACCGGTCTGCCTTTTGAAGTGATGCAGATAACGTCGCTGCTGATTTTTCCGATCTGGTCCTCGTTGCCTTCGTTAACAAGATCCATAACGTAATGGATGTTCTGGTCGTTGAGTTCCTCCCCCCTGCTGATGAGGGAAAGAAGGCTCTGGACAGCCTTTCCCGCAAGGGAAACTTTTTCCGGTTCGCCGGAAATTTTGATCTGTGTTCCCCTGCAAAGGATTCCGACTCCGTAGGCTTTTTCGATTTCCTTTATATTTTCATCAAAGCTGCCGAAAAGAGCGACAGCATTTTCCATTCTTTCGATATCGACTAACTGTTCCGTAACGCTTTCTCCTTTTTTGAATAGCTGATTAAAAATAAACAAATTTTCACAACTATATAGTATAACATAATTAAAATGCAAAATAAAGCGAATTTTTCCAATTTATCGGCTTTATTTTCACAACATAATCTATTATTAGCATAAACTGGTGATATATTGACTTTCGGAGGTAATTTTATGCCGATTATATACCTTAGCCCTTCCACCCAGCAGGCAAACACATACGTCACCGGCGGCAGCGAGGAATACTGGATGAACCTTCTTGCGGATGAACTTGAACCCTGGCTTGTTTCAAGCGGGATACGTTTCAGCCGCAACACTCCGCAGATGACTGCAGGTTCTTCGATTCGGGCTTCCAATGCGGGAAATTACGATTTCCACCTTGCTCTCCATTCAAACGCCGCCCCGGAAGGAAGATACGGCGAATTTCAGGGGATAATAGCTTTTTATGCGCCGAACAGCGTCAACGGTAAAAGAGCAGCCGTGCTCATTTCCGAAAACCTCGGAACGATTTACCCCTATCCGGAAGGCGCAAGAGCGCAGGCAACCACAACTTTGGGCGAAGTTACAAGAACCCGAGCACCGGCGGTGCTCGTTGAAATTGCATACCACGACAACGTTGATGACGCGAACTGGATAACTTCGAATCTTGAGCAGATTGCGAAAAAACTCGCCCTTTCAATGACGGAATATTTCGGGCTTCCGCTTGTTCCGCCAATGGCGCCGCAAACCGGAAAAGTCGCATTGCAAAGCGGAAATCTCAACATCCGAAGCTATCCGGGCACAGGAGGAAAAATAATTTCTTCCGTACCAAACGGAGCGATGCTCACGGTGCTCGGAAACAGAAACGGCTGGTACACAGTCAATTATAACGGAACTGTCGGATTTGCAGATTCCGATTATATCCGGCTTATATGATACTTGATAAATCCTCCGGAATGTTGTATTATATTGTTATATTCTTTCCGGAGGTGCAAACTTATGTCCCTTGATGAACTTCGTGCTCAATGCCTCAACTGCAAAAAATGCGGACTTTGCGAAACAAGAACAAACGTTGTTTTCGGAATCGGAAATCCGAATGCAAACGTCCTTTTCATCGGTGAAGGTCCCGGCGAAAACGAAGACCTTAAAGGCGAACCTTTTGTCGGAAGGGGCGGAATGCTTCTTGATAAAATGCTTTCCGTTGTTGACCTTTCCCGCGAAAAAAATATCTATATCGCAAACATGGTAAAATGCCGTCCGCCGCAAAACCGCGACCCTTCGGAAGACGAAGTTGCCGCCTGCCGCCAATGGCTTCAGGAGCAGATCCGCCTTATCGACCCGAAAATCATCGTCTGCCTCGGAAGAGTTTCCGCAATTCGTTTTATTGACCCGAATTTTAAAGTTACCAAGGAACACGGACAGTTCATCGAAAAAGACGGACGCCTTGTTATGGGAACTTTCCATCCGGCGGCAATTCTTCGTAACCCGAACCAGAAACCCGCGGCAATGGAAGATTTCTTCGCTTTACAGGAGAAAATCAAAGAACTTTGCCCGGAAACATATGCAGAATAAAAACACGGCGGGAGCTTTCTCCCGCCTTTCTTTTTTTGTGAAAACTTATTTCTTTCCGGAAACGAAGAAATAGATCATTCCGCCGATTGCAAGAATTCCAAGAACGCCTGCGCCGATCATAAGCCAAAGGCCTTCGCCGCCGGTGTTGATAACTCCTTCCGTTTCCTCAAAAAGAACCGGCGCGCCGGCAAAAGCGGTTACGGAAAGCATAAGGGACATCAGAAAAGCGCAAAGCGCAGAAAAAGCTTTTTTCATATTTTAAAACCTCTTTTCGGAATTATTTTCTGCTTTAATTTTATTCCTTTTTCCGGATTAAGTCAATGAACAAACTGTTAAGGTTATTTTAAGTTTAAAAAACCTCTTTTATATTTTATAATTTTATGCTAAAATAAAATTGATTCAGTATGTTTAGGAGGTATCCGAATGCCTTTTTTGCCCGTTAATAAAGAAGATATGAAAAAGCGCGGCTGGGACGAAGTTGATTTTGTTTTCGTAACCGGCGACGCTTATGTTGACCATCCTTCCTTCGGTCCGGCAATTCTTTCCCGTTTGCTTGAAAGCAGAGGTTACAGAGTTGCAATCCTTGCCCAGCCGGATTGGAAGAGCAATTATGATTTCACCCGTTTCGGAAAACCGCGCCTTGGTTTCCTTGTTTCCGCAGGCAACATCGACTCCATGGTCGCACATTACACCGTTGCGAAACGCAAACGCCATGACGACGCCTATTCCCCCGGCAAAAAAGCCGGACTCCGCCCGGACAGAGCCGTTACCGTTTACAGTAAAAAAATAAAATCCATCTATCCCGATGTTCCGGTAATCATCGGCGGAATCGAAGCTTCCCTCCGCCGCTTTGCACATTACGATTACTGGGAAAACAAGGTAATGCCCTCCGTTCTTCTTGATTCCAAAGCGGACCTTCTTTCCTACGGAATGGGCGAACACCAGACCCTTGAAATTGCCGAACGACTCAACAACGGCGAATATCCCGTTACCATGACCGATATCCGCGGAACCTGCTATCTTGTTCCTGTAAACGAATACGAACCCGGCCCGGCTGTTGAATGTCCTTCTTTTGAAAAAGTCTGTGAAAGCAAGACCGATTATGCAATCGCAACCAGAAAACAGCAGGACGAACAGGACCACATCCGCGGCAAAAAGCTTATCCAGCGCCACGGAAACTTTATGCTTGTTCAGAACCCGCCTTCCGCTCCTCTTAACCAGCAGGAACTGGACGAGGTTTTTGCCCTTCCCTATATGCGCGATTTCCACCCCATGTATCAGAAAATGGGCGGCGTTCCCGCAATTGAGGAAGTTCTTTTCTCCATCAACCACAACCGCGGATGCTTTGGCGGATGCAACTTCTGCGCCCTTGCTTTCCATCAGGGAAGATTCGTTACAAGCAGAAGCCGCGAATCCATTATTGAAGAAGCAAAAATTCTTACTGCAGACCCGCGTTTTAAAGGTTATATCCATGACGTAGGCGGCCCTTCCGCAAACTTCCGCGGACCTGCCTGTGAAAAACAGAAAAAGCTCGGACTTTGCGCCGGCAAAAAATGCCTTGCACCGAATCCCTGCCCCAACCTTATCGCAGACCACAGCGAATATCTTGAAATTCTCCGCGAACTCCGTTCTCTTCCGAGAGTAAAAGCGGTATTCATCCGCAGCGGAATCCGTTATGACTACGTCATGGCGGACAAGGACGACAAATTCTTCAAGGACCTTGTAAGATATCACGTCAGCGGACATCTCAAAGTTGCTCCGGAACATTGCAGCGCAGGAGTTCTTGATATGATGGGCAAACCCCATATCGACGTTTTTGAAAAATTCCAGAAGAGATTCATGGAACTTACCCGTTCCGCAGGAAAAGAGCAGTACCTCGTTCCCTACCTTATGTCTTCCCATCCCGGAAGCACGATCAAGGATGCGGTTGCAGTTGCCCAGTTCCTTAAAAAGAACAACATCCGCCCGGAACAGGTTCAGGATTTCTATCCCACTCCCGGAACTGTTTCCACCTGTATGTTCTATACCGGAATCGATCCTTACACCATGAAAGAAGTTTACGTTCCCACCAATTCCGAAGACAAAGCTCTTCAGCGCGCGCTTCTTCAGTATTACATTCCCGAAAACGCGGATATGGTAAGAAAAGCCCTTCGCAGAGCACACAGAGAAGACCTTATCGGAAACGGCCCTGACTGCATTGTCCGCGAAGATTTCCGCGCAAAAAACATTGCCGACAAAAACGGAACCAAAGTCGTTTACAGCGAAAAGAAACCTCTCGGAAAGCACAAAAACCCTAAGCTTTCCGGAAAATCCAAAAAACCGAAGAGAGTTAAATAAAAAAATCGTCGTTTGCTAACTGTAATGGCAATTCGCTTTACACTTAAAAAATCTTTTTCAACACTATCATGAGGTATCAATTTATGAACCGTTTTGCCTGGAAAGGTCAGATTTATCACACAAACGAAAAAAGAGAACTAGAAATTTTTGAAAACAGCTGGGTTCTTTGCGAAGACGGAATCTGCAAAGGCATTTTCAAGGAACTTCCGGAAGATTGGAATGATGCAGAACTTACCGATTTCGGCGATAAAATAATTATTCCCGGTTTTTCCGATCTTCATGTTCATGCCGCACAGTATGCATACGTCGGAACCGGAATGGACGAAGAACTTCTCGGCTGGCTTGAAAAATATGCTTTCCCGGAAGAAGCTTCCTTTGCCGACCTTGAATATGCGGAAAAAGCATATTCCTGTTTTGTCCGCGATCTTCGAAAAAGCGCAACCACAAGAGCTTCGATTTTTGCGTCAAGACATGTTCCCGCAACCGAACTTCTTATGGAAATGCTTGACAAAACCGGACTTAAAACCTATGTCGGAAAAGTAAATATGGACAGAAACTGCCCGGATTATATCCGTGAGGAAAGTGCAGAAGTTTCCGGAAACGACACCGAAAAATGGGTCGCGGAAACCTTGAATAAGTTTGAAAACACAAAACCCATTCTCACTCCCCGCTTCACCCCCACCTGTTCTGATGAAGTTATGGCAAGACTTGGCGAAATCCAAAAGAAGTACGGAGTTGCCATGCAGAGCCACCTTTCCGAAAACCAGGGTGAAATCGCCTGGGTAAAGGAACTTTGCCCCAATACAAAATTTTACGGCGAAGCTTATGATCAGTTCGGTCTTTTCGGCGGAGAAAACTGCCCCACCATTATGGCGCATTGCGTTTATTCTTCCGACGAAGAACTTGACCTTATTGAAAAACGCGGAGTCTGGATGATCCTTTGTCCCCAATCCAACATGAACGTTGCGACCGGAATTGCTCCCGCAAGAAAATATCTTGAACGCGGACTTAAAGTCGGTCTTGGAAGCGACCTTGCCGGCGGAAGTACCCTTTCGATTTTCCGCGCAATAACCGATTCCATTGTTGCATCGAAACTTCGCTGGAGACTTGTTGACCAGGACCTTAAGCCCCTTTCCGTTGCTGATGCTTTTTATATGGCGACCCGCGGCGGCGGAAGCTTTTTCGGAAAAGTAGGCGCATTTGAAGAAGGTTTTGAAATGGATGCGGTCGTTATCGACGATTCCGCGCTTTATACCCCGAAAAAACTTTCCATGCACGACCGTTTTGAAAGACTTTGCTATCTTTATACTGACAGCAAAATCGTCGCAAAATGCGTTGCCGGAAAAATGATAGATTTGGAATAATAAAAAAAACGGGGGTCTTTTGACCGCCGATTCCGTTATTTTTTTCGATAGAGCAGAATTTTTTTCATAAAGAAATTCCAGAAAAGGACTATGCCTGCTGCAATGGCTTTTGAAATCATATAATACCAGCTGAGTTTTTCGGTGAAAAGCCACATAAG
>JAZQUO010000055.1:0-23790 GCA_045631325.1 Oscillospiraceae bacterium | reverse complement strand
GAAAAAGTCCGCGCCCATGAATGGGATAAAGATACCGAAAATCTTAAAAAAGCATTTATCTGCCCGGACAGAACCGTTCACGGCCTTATGGTAGAAGATGAAAACGGTTGGGAAGAACTTTATATCGATGTTGTTTATCCGGTTCTTCACGGTAAAAACGGCGAAGACGGAACAATGCAGGGACTTCTTGAAATTGCGGGTCTTCCTTACGTAGGATGCAAGGTGCTTTCTTCCGCAGCCTGCATGGATAAGGACGTCTGCCACACTCTTCTTAAAGGCGCCGGCATTCCCCAGGTAAAATGGCTCCGCTTTTTCCGCGGAAACACCGATTATTCCGAAGCGGAAAAGGAAGTTGAAAAGGAACTCGGATGGCCGGTTTTTGTAAAACCCGCAAACGCAGGTTCTTCCGTAGGCATCAGCAAGGTTAAATCCGCAGAAATGCTCAAAGAAGCGATGGAACTTGCTTTTGAGCACGACGTTAAAATCATCATCGAAGAAGCGGTGCTCAATCCTGTTGAGGTCGAATGCGCCGTGCTCGGAAACGACGAACTCCTTGTCGGAGGTCCCGGCGAAATTGTTCCGGCGGATGAATTTTACAGCTATGACGCAAAATACTTCAACGACGAAAGCGAAACTTTCCTTAAAGCAAGAATCGACGAAAAAGTTGCGGAAGAAATCCGCGAAACCGCGAAAAAAGCTTATAAAATCCTCGGCTGTGCCGGTCTTACCAGAGTTGATTTCCTTATCGACGGCGATTCCGGAAAAATTGTTCTTAACGAACCGAACACTCTTCCCGGTTTCACCAATATTTCAATGTATCCAAAGCTTATCATGAGCACCGGAATGAGCTATTCCGAACTTATCAACAAACTTCTGGAACTTGCGTGCGAATAATGATTCCTTTTAAGGGGTTGCAGCCGCAAAAGCGGCGTTAAAACAAAACAACAACCTCATCCGCCGCAAATCCATCCCATTCAGATAAACCGTAAATTAAAAAAACGGCGGGGGCAAGCCCCCGCCCTACCGTAAAACGGTGATTCCGAATTTCACTTACGCAAAGGAGAAATTATGGATAACAGACCAATAGGCGTTTTTGATTCCGGTCTCGGCGGTCTGACCGCCGTCAGGGAACTCCGGCGCATTCTTCCCGGGGAAGATATAGTCTTCTTCGGTGACACAGGAAGAGTTCCTTACGGAAGCAGAAGCCCTCATATTATAAAAGAATACGCAAAACAATGCATGGATTTTCTTGAAAAGCAGGACGTGAAGATGATTCTTGTTGCCTGCGGAACGGTTTCTTCCGTCCTTGGCGAAAAGATGAACGAGGGAAGAAAAATCCCATGTATGGGCGTTCTTGAATCAACGGTGAAAGCCGCAGTTTCCGCAACGAAAAACAAAAACATCGGCCTTATTGCAACCGCAGCGACCGTTGCAAGCGGTTCTTACGAAAAACTTACCGCGGAACTTTTGCCGGAAGCAAATTTTACCGGAAAAGCCTGCCCGCTTTTTGTTCCGCTTGTTGAAAACGGATATTTTGCTTCGAATTGCGAAGTTACCCGACTTGTTGCAAAGGATTATCTTTCCGCCTTCGACGGAAAGGATATCGACACCCTTATTCTCGGCTGTACCCATTATCCTTTGCTTTATAACCTTATCGATTCCATCACCGAATATAAACTCAACCTCATTGATTCCGGAAGGGAAGCGGCACTTGGCGCAAAGGCTCTTCTTGAAGAAAAGGATATGCTTTCCGGAACGAGAAAAATCGGCGGAATGAAGTTCTTCGTCACCGACAAGGAAGAAGGCTTTGCGAAGCTTGGGAAAGAATTCCTCGGTGAGGAACTTTCCGATGTAACAAGGCTTGAAATCGAGGAACTCTGAAAAGCCTTCCTTGCCTAAGCATCGCGTAAGCGATGACAAAGGGGTTTATTCTCCGATAAAATGCAAATAAACGGCGGGAGCAAGCCCCCGCCCTACAATAAAAAAGGAAAATGCCAGATGAAAAAGGATGTTATGATTTTAATAAAAGGCACCCAGGAAGTTGACGGTGAAAAAGACACCATTGAACTTTATACAAAAGGGCGTTATTACAAAAGGCGGGACGTTCTTTATCTTGCCTATGAGGAAATGGACGAGGAAGACACCGAACCGACAATGAAAACCCTTCTTAAAATTGAAGGGGACCGCCGCGTTACCATGACCAGAAGCGGCAAAAGAAACCAGCAGCTTATTATTGAAAAAGGCGAACGCCACCAATGCCATTACGACAACGGCTATGCCGATTGGATGATGGGGATCCAGGGTTACGGAATTGAAAACGGACTTCTGGAAAACGGCGGAACCCTTAATTTTAAATATTCAATGGATATAAACGCCATGTTTGCAAGCGAAAATGAAGTTAACATAGTAGTCAAGGAGTGTGAAGAAAATGCGTAACTTAGTGGCCGAGGCCAAAGCGCAGTACAAAGAACTTATTGAAAAAGCGGTGAAAGATGCAATCGCCGCAGGCGAACTTCCGGAAGGTGAAATCCCGAAATTCAACATCGAAATTCCGGCAGACAACAAAAACGGCGACCTTGCTTCCAACGTAGCAATGGTTTCCGCAAAAGCTTTCCGCAAAGGCCCGCGCCAGATTGCAGACGCAATCGTTTCCCATATCTGCCTTGACGGAACTTATTTTGGAAAAGCAGAAGTTGCAGGACCCGGATTCCTCAACGTTTTCTATGCTCCCCATTGGTTTGCAGAAACCGTTTCCGCCGTTCTTACCGAAAAAGATACTTACGGAACCGGAAACATGGGCGAAGGCAAAAAAGTTATGGTCGAATTTGTTTCCGCAAACCCCACCGGCCCGATGCATATGGGTAACGCAAGAGGCGGCGCCATCGGCGACGGACTTGCCGAAGCAATGAAATGGTGCGGATATGACGTTACCCGCGAATTCTATATCAACGACGCAGGCAACCAGATCGAAAAATTCGGAAAATCCCTTGAAGCAAGATATCTCCAGCTCCATCTCGGCGAAGACGCAATTGAATTCCCCGAAGACGGTTACCACGGCGAAGATATCAAAGTCCGCGCAAAAGAATTCACTGAAATCAACGGCGACAAATACGTTAACGCAGATTCCGCCGAAAGAAAAGCAGCTCTTGTTGCATACGCTCTTCCCGCAAACGTTGAAGGACTTCAGCGCGACCTTGGAAAATACCGCATCAACTATGACGTTTGGTTCCGCGAAAGCAGCCTTTATAACGACGGTTCCATCGAAAAAGTTGTAAAAATCCTTACCGAAAAAGGCCTTACTTACGAAAAAGACGGCGCTCTCTGGTACAAAAACGCAGAAGTTCTTACCGAACGTTTTAAAGCCGAAGGCAAAACCGACAAACAGATCGAAGCTCTTGAACTTAAAGACGACGTAATCATCCGCGCAAACGGAAACCCCACCTATTTTGCAGGCGACATTGCTTACCATTACAACAAATTTGCAGAACGCGGATTTGATAAAGTAATCAACGTCTGGGGCGCAGACCACCACGGCCACGTTGCAAGACTTCAGGGCGCAATGGACGCAGTCGGTCTTGACGGAAGCAAGCTTGACGTTGTTCTCATGCAGATGGTTGAACTTATGCGTGACGGCAAACCCGAAAAAATGAGCAAACGTACCGGTAAAGCAATCACCCTTACCGACCTTCTTGACGAAGTTCCGATCGACGCAGCAAGATTCCTCTTCAACATGCGCGAACCGAACACCCACCTTCTCTTCGACCTCGGTCTTGCTGTAAAGAACACCAACGACAACCCCGTTTATTACGTTCAGTATGCTCACGCAAGAATCTGCTCAATTCTCCGCGCTCTTGCAGAGGAAGGCACCGAGCTTAAAGAGGATATTTCCCTTTATAACTTCACCGCTCCGGAAGAATTTGCCCTTGTTACCGAAATTGCAAAATTCCCCGGCGAAATTGAAGAATCCGTAAAAACTTACGATCCTTCCAGAATCACCAAATACGCAATCGAAGTTGCAACCATGTTCCACAAATTCTATAACGCTTGCCGTGTTCGCGGCGAAAGCGAAGAAATTGTTGCAGCAAGAACCGCACTTTGCGCAGCAACCAAGACCGTTATCAAAAACGTTCTTACCATGCTTAAAGTTTCCGTTCCGGAATCCATGTAAAATCCATAAAAGAAAAATCCCGCAGAAATGCGGGATTTTTTTGTAAATTCATGCAACGGATTTATTAAAAAAGCTACTTTAAGTACGAAAAGGCTTTTTCAAAGAAAAGTTCGGAAGGAGGGAGAGAATGGAAGATGAAAAGATTATTGAACTTTTTTTAGGAAGAAGCGAAAACGCAATTTCCGCCCTTGAAGAAAAATTTGGAAGTTACTGCCGCACAGTTGCAAAAAA
Source organism: Oscillospiraceae bacterium (assembly GCA_045631325.1). GTDB lineage: Bacteria > Bacillota > Clostridia > Oscillospirales > Ruminococcaceae > UMGS1668. The sequence goes on along the minus strand of JAZQUO010000055.1, from coordinate 19,391 downwards.
CATTCTTCGAAACGATGAGGACACGGAAGAATGCCTTAACGACGCATATCTTGCGATTTGGAACAGGATTCCCCCGGAAATTCCGGAAAATCTTAAAGCTTTTTTCGGTAAAATTACTCATAATTCAGCGATTCGCCGTCTTCGCAGAAGAATGGCCAAAAAACGCGGAGAGGGAATCGGGGAAATTGCCCTTTCGGAATTAGAAGATTGTATTCCCGAAAACGGAAATCCGGAAAAGGCTTTTGAATCAAAAGAAATCACCAAAATTATTGAAAGATTTCTTTATTCAAATCCCCTTGAAAAAAGAAATATTTTCATCCGCCGATATTGGTATATGTGCTCCGTTTCGGAAATTGCAGAAGCTTACGGTTTTTCAGAAAGCAAGGTTAAATCCATCCTTTTCCGAATGAGAATCGAACTCCGGAAAGAACTTGAAAAGGAGGGCTTTTTTTGTGAATAGCGAAAATTTTTATGATGCATTTGAAAACATAAGCGACGAACTTGTTCTTGGGGCATTTGAGGAACCGAAGAAAAACTTCCATTCGGTAAAAAAACTTAAATGGACCGTTCTTGCGGCAATAATTGCGCTTTTTGTTTCTGTTCCGGTTCTTGCGGAAGTTTTTAATGTAAACTTTTTTTATAATGAAGTCGCGGATACCTATCATTTTGTTACAAACGCAAAGATAAAAGAAACGGAACTTTCGGAAGAACTCCGAAACGCCGCAGCAGAAGGACAGCGTTTCTTTTTCTTTAAATATATGGACGATGCCGAAGAATTCATTGGAATTGATTTTCCTGACAACCGCTATCTTATTGCAAAAGCAGGCACAATCTATATCGACCCGGAAGGAAACGAATCGGTTTCCTCATATCACGTTATTGTTAACACCAACGAAAAAAACGAAATCATCAACGTTATGTGCTCGTTTTTTTCCATTGGTTACGATCATGTTATGTATGAATTTATTACGGACAAAAGCAAGCATGACGGCGGCGCATTTATAGATAAAGATTCAGAAAAACAACATTCGGGCGAACCTGAAATTTATACCACTGCCGCGGGATACGAATGTATTATTACCAATGTATTCGGCAATAACATCGTCGAAGCAAGGGGATACCTTACAATAGACAGAGCTTTTGTTGAGGTTTCATCCATCGGAAACAATGTTTTTGAAGCACGCGAAAATCTTATACGAAAACTTGAAGCATTTGAATAAAAAGGGAAGTTTTCTCTTTCCGGGAATCCTTTTTGGAGAACACGGATTCTTCGCTTCGATCAGAATGACATTTGCCTGTCATTGCGAGCATACCGCAGGTATGCTCCGTTTCTCCGTTTGCGGAACGGTCAAGACCGTTCCCTACTGTAATGCGGCGGGTTTTATTGAAACATCGTAGGAAGCACCTATGTGTGCGCCCGTTTTTACGGAACAGGGTTTGCCCCTCATCCGTCTTTTTCGGCAAAGCCGAAAAATCCACCTTCCCCCAGGGGAAGGCTGACCCTCCGGGAATCCTTTTTGGAGAACACGGAGGGTTTACAAAACAAAAAAACCGGCGGTTAACGCCGGTTTTTTGTTTTATTATATTCAATCGTAGGTATGGAGCCAATCGCCCTTGAAATAATAGATTGCGAAAATTATGCAGCTTAGACCCCAGGTAAGAGGATATGCCCAATAGACGGTGCTTATTACCGGGAAGAATTTTACCGCAACCGTTACGTAAAGAACACGGATTATGCACCAGCAAAGGAGCATTGTGTACATCGGCATTTTTGCTCTTCCCGAACCGCGCATTACCGCGGAAACGGAATGGGCAAAAGCAAGAAGGCAGAAGAAGAGGGATTCCGTTCTCATCTGGTTTACGCCGATTGCCACAACGGCAGGGTCATCGTTGAAAAGAGGAACTACCCAAGGGCAGATGAGCCAGAGAATTGCGCCGAGAACTTCCGCCGAAACCATTGCGGAAGCAACACCGAAACGGGAACCTTTAAGCGCTCTTTCGTGATTTCCTGCGCCGAGGTTCTGGCTTATGAAGGTTGTAATCGCCATTGAGAAGGACATTATCGGGATGAAGATAAATCCTTCGATCTTTGAATAGGAACCGCAGCCGGCCATTGCGTCGTCGCCGAAGGCATTTATGTTGGATTGGACGACTACGTTTGCTATCGAGATGATGGAGTTGTTGATTCCGGCCGGGATACCCTGATGAAGGATTTCTTTAAGACGGCTTAAATCGAAACCTATCTGTTTTACATGGAGCTGATAATAGCCTTCGCTTTTAATGAGCTTTCTGAAACCGAGAGTTGCGGAAAGCATCTGGCTTATAACGGTTGCGGAAGCGGCGCCGGCAACGCCCCATTTGAATACCCCGACAAAAAGAAGGTCGAGCAGAACGTTTGTTATCGAGGAAGCAATAAGGAAGCGGAGCGGGCTTTTTGAATCGCCCACCGCCTGTAAAATTCCGGCGCAGACGTTATATGTAAGGGTGAAGAAACTTCCGAAGAAATATATCCGGAAATAGGTCGTTGAAAGGGGAAGAACGTTTTCCGGAGTTTTCATAAGAATAAGAAGTTTCGGCGCAAGCCAAAGACCCATTACCGAAAGAACAAATCCGCAGCAAAGGGCAAAGGCAACAGCGGTATGGATCGCTTTTTGCATTTTTTCGTAATCCCTTGCGCCGAGATAGCGGCTTATGATAACGCCGGCGCCCATGCAAAGGCCCATGAAAAAACCGGTCATCATAAAAATTAAGTTACCGCTGCTTGAAACGGCGGCAAGAGCTTGTTTTCCGACAAAGTTGCCGACTATTATGGAGTCAGCTGTGTTATAAAGCTGCTGGAAAAGATGTCCGATAAAAACCGGAATTGCAAAGCTTACCATACATTTCCAGATAGAACCTGAAGTCATATCGATTCGCTTTGCAGAAGATTCGGATGCCAAGAAAAAACGCCTCTTCTCTTTATAAAATTCAAACCGAAGAATATTATATTATTAAAAGGAAACTATGTCAATTGTAGCATTTTTCTACAATTTTTCGGGAAGCGGATTCTTTGCTGCGCAAGAAGGCTCGGCAAACCGTTCCTCTTTTTGCGGAACGGTCAAGACCGTTCCCTACCGTAAAGCGAAGGGGTTTATTAAAATGTCGTAGGGGCGCACCTATGTGTGCGCCAGTTTTTGATTGGACAGGGTTTACCCCTCATCCGTCAAAACCTCCGGTTTTGCCACCTTCCCCCAGGGGAACGCTTTTCTGAACGGTCAAGACCGTTCCCTACCGTAAATCGGAGAGGTTTTATTGAAATGTCGTAGGGGCGCACCTGTGTGTGCCCATTTTTTATTGGACAGGGTTTACCCCCTCATCAGTCAAAACCTCCGGTTTTGCCACCTTTCCCCAAGGGAAGGCTTTTATAAAAGAAAAAACACCGGGGTGGTCAATCCCGGTGTTCTTTCTTTTTTTGTAAGTCATTTAGTTTGAGTTTTTGAGGAGGGTGTAACTCAAAAAGTTTGCGGCTCTTTTTGAGTACATCTATATTATATCACCTTAAAATTTTTATTTGTTAAGGAAAAGTGAACAACGTGTGAAGAAACATAAGAATTTTTAAAATCTTTTTGTAAACATAAGATTTTTTACCGAACATATGTTTACAAAGGCGAACATATGTGCTATAATGCATTTGGATTATTATAAACCGCCGAAAGGAGAATTGGTTTTAATGGGAAACAAGGCCGAACTTATTCTTAATTATATGACCGATTTTATTAAAGAAAACGGATATCCGCCCACAGTCCGCGAAATTTGCGCTGAACTCGATATAAAATCAACTTCCACCGTTCACCGCTATCTTAAGGAGCTTCAGGCGGAAGGAAGAATTTCTATGGGCGAAAACCAGAACCGCGCCATAAGCATCAAAACCGCGGCTCCCTCCGGAACGATTCCCGTTCTTGGTCACGTTGCCGCAGGTTCGCCGATTCTTGCGGAAGAGGAAGTTGATGAATTCGTTCCTTTTGCAGGCGATACCACTGATCTTTTTGCGCTTCACGTTCACGGAAACTCCATGATAAAATGCGGTATTCTTGACGGCGACATTGTTGTTGTAAGAAGAACCCCCGAAGCAGTCAACGGACAGATTGTTGTTGCGCTTGTTGAAGATTCTGCAACGGTAAAACGTTTTTATAAAGAGGACGGGCATTTCCGCCTCCAGCCGGAAAACGACGATTACGAACCTATCATTGTCGATTCCGTCGAAATTCTTGGAAAAGTTGTTTCCGTTATGAGAAGTTACGATTGATTTTATATGTAAAATTTTTGAGCACGGTGTTTTGAGCACCGTGCTCATTTTTATATTAACTTTATTGAAAACGTATTCTTCGCTGCGCTCAGAATGACATGGATCTGTCATTGCGAACCTTCGCAGAAGGCGCGGCAATACGTTTCTTTTTTCTGCCCTCCGGGTTATCGGTAATCCCTCATCCGTCTTTTCTGCAACAAGTTGCAGAAAATCCACCTTTCCCCAGGGGAAGGCTGATATTAACCCACCTTGTCTAAAGGGGGAGGAGCCACAAAGTGGCAGGGGGGATTCTTTAAAGACAGTCCGCCATTTTTCATCGGACAGGGTTACAATTCCTTATCCGACGGCGGAATTTTCTTTGTTGATACGGTCTTTCCAACCGCCGATTATTGTTTCAACAAGGCCTTTTCTGTCAGTATCCGCCCAGTTTTTCATTCCCCAGAAATCCGAAAGTCCTTCGCCGAGGATTTTTTCGGCAAAATCCTTCGGAAGAGCAAAGGAAAGATCCGGAATCCAGTTTCCGGCGGCATAATATTCCGCAACGGCGGACATAAGGCTGTTCTGAATATTATGGCTCGGGTTGATGGGACCGATCATATCCGGGTTTTCTTCGGAAGAGGCAGTATTTCCGGAAGGATCCGGGGTTGATTCCGAAGTTCTGCTTTCGGGGGAGGAAGCGCTTTCCGCAGGAGAATTTTCGTCGCTTTGTTCTGTTTTTCCGGATTCGGAAGAACCGTCGGAATCTGCCGGTCTTTCGCCCATTATATATTCAAAGCTGAAAGGAACGGCACCGAAAGCACCGGAAAACGCATTGTTTCCGCCTTCGCTTCCGAAAAGCCAGCTTACAAAATCCCTTGCATCCTTTGCGGAAGATTCATCCGCTTTCGGATTGATTGCGATATAATAACGGCTTCCGATCACGATTGAACTTTGGAGTTTTTCCGCTGTCATTCCGGGAACGGTTATTTCTTCATCGGAAAAGGGAAGCTTCATCGGGATTATATCAAGGTTATTGCTGAAACCTTCGGAGGATTTTTCAAAATCCGCGGTATCGGAAGTTCCGCCGGGATAAAAAAGAGCTGTTCCTTTTGTAAGAAGGTCGATTGAAGTTGAATAGTTGTAATCTCCGCCGGCAAATTCTTCTCCGCGGCCGATTGTTCCTTCAACGCCGGCAATATGGCTTGTGTGGAAATCAAGGACTCTTGCGTAGGAATCAAAAACTTTTTCCATTCCGGAAACCGCTTCTTCGGTAACGGACATAACGTCATAGCGGCTTCTGAATTTTGCGGCAAGGGCATAGCTCATAAGATGTTCCATTGCCCTTGTGCTTTCGCTGTTAAGGGAGAAAATTCCTTTTAAATTTACCGCTTTTCCGGTTTTTTCGGCGGCAAAATTATATTCGTTTTCGCCGATTTTAATTTTTGCGGCGGAGGGGGAGGTAATCCAGGTTTCGACGGCGGAAACAAAGGATTCAAATTCGGTAAAGGAACAGGTTCTTAAATCCTTAATAAGTTTTTCCGAATTTTCTTCGCCGAAAATTGCGGATATCATTCCGCGGTCGAAGATATAACCGTAACCTTCGAGAACAAGGGGGATTCCGTAGTTTCCGATTCCGTCCGCGCTGAAATAAAGTCCGGAATGGATTTTATCCGTCACGGAGGAAAGGCTGCTGTCCGTAAGAAAATCGTTGAAAAGTCCGCCGGAATGCCATTCGGAAAGGTCGGAATGAGTATCAACGATATAGATTGCGGCGGAATTTGTTTTCATTTCCCCGAGAAAATCCGTTCCGGCAAGTTTTGAGGAAACTTTTTTACCGGTTTCGGCGGAATATTTTTCGGTGATTGCCATAAGCATCGGGGAAAGGGAAGTGCTGTTATGATAGATCACAAGTTCGTTGTTTTCTGTCATTTCCGGATTCGGTGTTATTTCTTCATCTTCGGTACGGTTTCTGCATCCGGAAAAGCCGAAGAGAAGAACCGCCGCAAGCAAAAACGACAGGATTCTTTTTATTTTCATTTTTCTGCTTCATTCCTTTCGATTGTTTTGGAATTAGTTTTTGCAGAAATTCTGAAAATATAAGCCGTTTTTTTAATTTTGCTTGACAGCATTTATATATAATGGTAAAATAATTTGTAATAATGCGGATGTGGCGGAATCGGCAGACGCGCCGGATTCAGGTTCCGGTGGTGGTCAACACCTTGTGGGTTCAAGTCCCATCATCCGCACCAAAAGAAGAGCGACGGTGTTGCCGTTGCTCTTCTTTTTTTTGATGGGAAAAGACTGGACAATCATCTTTTTTGTGATAATATTTTAATATAAAAACATTTCCGGAGGAATATTATGGCGAACTATAAATCAATGTTTTTGCAGTACATGGACTCTAAAGATATCAGATATACGGAACTGGACGAATTCGTTGTTGGAATCGGCGTTAGCGGAGAAAACATCGACGCTATTCACGTTCTTGTTATTTTTGAAGAAGACGGCAATCCCGCGGTGCAGTTAAGATGTTCGAATTTTATCGGTTTCAGTGGCAAAGAAATCAGAGGTATTATTGCCTGCAACAAGATAAATAATGAACTGCGCTGGGTCAAGTTCTGTATGGACAGCAATGGCGATATCGTCGCCACTATGGATACTTATTTTGACGGCGCTTCCTGCGGTGAAGAGTGTATAAAGCTGGTCAAACAGTTTGTCCGTATAATCGATATGACTTATCCCACTTTTGCCCATGCCTTTCATTCATAACTGTTTTTTATAAGCGGAGCGGGCTGTAATAAAATTTTGTTGCTTCGTTTTTTATTATTTTCAATTCATCTTTAAAAGGAGTGGATTTTACGGAACTTAACGAAAAGATTTTTTCCGATTCCGAAAAGGAAATCGCTTTGTTTATGTACAACGTCGGAATAACCGAAAAACCCGTTCTTTCCTCTTTTGAAGATGACGGCGGAATTTTTGAAAGACTTTTTTCGGAACATCTTGAAAGCCCGGAAGTTTCTGCTCTTAAAAAAATTTCAAAAGACGTTTATCTTCGCGTTCTCGGAATGCATTCTTTCGGTGCAGGTGCTTTTGTTGCGGCGAAGCAGAAAGATTCCGGACGTTCCCCTTCGGAATTTTCTGCGGAAGAAACCGAAAGCATTTTCTCCGCTTTTGATTCTTCCGACGCTTATGAACTTGCTCTTGAAAAACTTGGGATACCGCTTGATTCCGGAAACAGAAAAATGCTCGACAGAGTAATCGTAATCGGAATCAAGGAACTTGAACTTATCGCAAAAGAAAAAACTTTTGAACCGCAAAACCTCAAAGCTTTTATGCGCGTTCTTTTTAACACCGGAGCAAGCGTTTTTTATTCTATAAAAGGAAAATAAAAAAGCACCCTTGCGGGTGCTTTTTTTCATATTCTTCCGAAGCGGTTTGTTATTTCAAGGATGTATTTTCCGAGTTCTTCGGAAGCGAAGCCGGGTTTTGCGCGCCAGGTCCAGTTTTTATCCGAAAGGGTTCCCGGAAGATTCATTCTTGCCTCTGCGCCGAGTTCAAGGTAATCCTGCATCAGAATTACGCAAAGACGGCTGTTTGAAGCCATACAGCCGCGGATAAGGCCTTTTACAAGACCTTCCGTCTCGGTGAGTCCGAGATATTTTTTGCCTTCCTCAAGGTCTCTTTCCGCAACGTCGGAAAGCCATTGAACGAGGGTAGGGTTATCGTGGGTTCCGGAATAAACAACGGAATTTTCCGGATATGTATGGGGAAGATAGTTTCCCGCTTCACGGGAATCGAAGGCAAACTGCATTACCTTCATTCCGGGATAGCCGGAATCTTCCTGGAGTTTTCTTACTTCGGGAGTTACATAACCGAGGTCTTCGGCGATGAAATCCACATCCGGAATTGATTTTACCGCGTTTATAAAATCCATTCCCGGACCCTGTTCCCAACGTCCGTTCATTGCGGTTTTGTCGCCGGCGGGAATTGACCAATAACTTTCGAATCCGCGGAAATGGTCGATTCGGATAATATCATACATATGTTTTGCGGCACCAAGGCGGCGTTTCCACCAGGCGAAACCGTTTTCTTTCATCTTATCCCAATCATAGATCGGGTTTCCCCAAAGCTGGCCGTCCGCGCTGAAAGAATCCGGAGGACAGCCCGCAACCCTTTTAGGATTAAGATTTTCGTCAAGAAGGAATTCGCCCGGTTCCGCCCAGACATCCGCGGAATCAAGCGGAACATAAATCGGGATATCGCCGACGATTTTTATTCCGTTTTCGTTTGCGTAGCCGCGGAGTTTTTCCCATTGGGAGAAAAATTCGAACTGGAGGAAATATTTAAAGGCGATATCTCCCCGGAGTTCCTCACGCTTTTCCTCAAGGGATTTTTTATCCCGGAGGCGAAGTTCTTCCGGCCATTCGGTCCAGGGAATTCCGCCGAGGGAATCCTTTATTGCGGTGAAAAGCGCATATTCCGAAAGCCAGCTTTCGTTTTCGGAAACGAACTTATTATATTTTTCGTCCGGAACAAAACGTCCGAAAGCAAGGCGCAGAACTTTGCTTCGGTTTTCATAAAGAGCGCCGAAATCCGCTTTTTCTTCGTTTTCTCCCCAGAAAAAAGATTCGGCCTCCTGTTTTTCCAGAAGACCGTTATCCATCAGGGTTTCCAGATCGATGAGATAGTGGTTTCCGGCAAAGGCAGAGCAGGACTGATAGGGTGAATCGCCGTAACCGGTCGGGGAAAGGGGCAGTATCTGCCAGACTTTCTGGCCGGATTTTTTAAGGAAATCCACAAATTCATAGGCATTTTTTCCCATTGTTCCGATTCCGTAAGGACCGGGAAGGGAGGAAATATGCATCAAGATTCCGCTTTCTCTCATTTGGAAAAGCTCCTTATTATTGAATTTATTTTTATTCTTCGGTTTGGATCTTTGCTGTGCTTTCCCTTTGATGAACGGCAAAGGGAATTGTTTCGTGTTTTGAACTTCCTTTGTTTTCGATGCAATCCAGAAGTATCTCGACGCTTCTTTTTGCCATTTTCCGCACGGATTGTTCAACGGTGCTCAGTTTCGGAACAAGGAAGGAGCCGAGAACAAGGCCGTCGAATCCGAAAACGGAAACGTCTTCCGGAACTTTTAAACCGTTATCTTTAAGGGCGCGGATCGCACCGATTGCCATAACGTCCGCGGCGGCAAAAATCGCGGTGAAGTTCCGTTTGTTTTTAAGAAGACGGCATGTTGCGTCATAACCGTCCTGATAGGAAAAGCGGACTCCGCAATAATCCAGTTTTTCGTCAAATTCAATACCGTGCTCGCTGCAGGATTCGAGGCAGCCTTCGTAACGAAGGCGTCCGGTATCGGAATTTTCCTTATCGCCGCCGACAACGGCAATTTTTTTGTGTCCCAGTTCAATAAGGGTGTCCATTGCGGCTTTTGCGGCCTTACGGTCATCGGTCGAAACGCTTGAAAGATTTTTGAAAGGAAGTTTTGAAGCGTCGCTTGAAACAAGGACGCAGGGAACTTCGATTTTATCAAAATCGGAAACAAAATGTCCGGTGTTTCCGCCGAGAATAAGGATTCCCTGGGGTTTTTTCTCCCGGCAAAGGCGGACCGCCCGAAGGACCTCGTTGTCGTCCTCGTCGATATAGTCCACCAGAAGGGGATATTCCGTTTTTGCAATTTCGCTTTGGATATATTCCACAAGGGAACCGAACATTTCGTTGGAGGTGCCTTTTACTACAACAAGAATGGAATCCGAACTTTGCTGTTTGAGATTTCTTGCGTTGTCGTTTGCTTCAAAACCGCTTTCCTCAATTGCTTTGAGGATTTTTGCCCTTGCTTTAGGGCTTACGTTCGGGCGGTTGTTGAGAACGCGTGAAACGGTTGCAACGCCGTATCCTGTAAGTTCGGCAAGATCCTTTATTGTCATTTTTACGGCACCCCCTTTTGATTGATTTTAAATTGAATTGATATCAGCCTTTTACTGCGCCGGCCGCAACACCTTTGATAATATGTTTCTGGCAGGTGAGATAGAAGATAATTACAGGGATGATGCTCAGAAGGATAAGAGCCATTGTTGCGCCGAGGTCAACGGTTCCGTAGCTTCCTTTGAGATACTGGATATGGATCGGAATGGTCATATATTGGGTGCGGTCAAGAACGAGATAGGGAAGAAGATAGTCGTTCCAGATCCACATGATTTCGAGGATCGCAACGGAGATCATGGTAGGTTTCATCATCGGGAGAACAACGCTGAAATAAGTGCGGAAGGGGTTGCAGCCGTCAATTGCCGCGGCTTCTTCGATATCAAGCGGGATTCCTTTTACAAAACCGACGAACATGAATACCGCAAGGCCCGCTCCGAATCCGAGATAGATTACCGGAATTGTCCAGGGGGTGTTAAGTTTGAGGGTATCTGCGGTTTTGGAAAGGGTGAACATTACCATCTGGAAGGGTACTACCATGGAGAATACGCAGGCATAGTAAACGATACGGCAAACGATCGAATCAACACGGGAAATATACCATGCTGCCATGGAAGTGAAGAGAAGGATAAGTGCGGTTCCGAGGATGGTGATTACGATTGAATAAAGGACGGAGTTTGCAAAGGGATATCCGCCGAAGGTCATACCGGTGATGAAGTTATCAAATTCCGCAAAGCTTTCGGCAGTGGGGAACTTGAAGGTTTCGGTTTTTACAAAGGTGTTCTTCTTGAAGGAGTTTATAACTACCATCGCAACGGGGAAGATATAGAAAATCGAAAGAAGAACAAAAAGAACTGTTGTAAGATTTTTTCCTAATTTTTCTTTCTGGAAGGCGCCTCTCATTACTGCTGTACCTCCTTTTTACGGGTTGCGGAAAGCTGGGCAATTGCCAGGGTTGCAACAAGAATGAAGAAAAGAACCGCTTTTGCCTGGGCAACACCGCGGGTGTTTGCGCCAACATAGAAGGTGTTATAAATGTTGAGGGCAAGCATTTCGGTGGTATGTACGGAAGTGCCGTCCGGGTTGATGATATAAGGATAACCTCCGGTAAGAGCAATGTTCTGGTCGAAGAGTTTGAATCCGTTGGTAAGGGAAAGGAAAGTGCAGATGGTGATGGATGGCATAACGTTCGGAATGGTGACTTTGAAAAGAGTCTGCCAGCCGTTTGCGCCGTCGATTTTTGCAGCTTCGAGCATATCTTCCGGAACAGCCTGAAGACCCGCAATATAAATAATCATCATATAGCCTATCTGCTGCCAGCAGGTGAGGATTATAAGTCCCCAGAAGCCCCATTCCTTATCCATAAGAATGGAAGTCTGGTAATAACCGAGGAAACCGTCGAAAATCATGCTCCAGATATAGCCGAGAACGATACCGCCGATAAGGTTCGGCATGAAGAAAACGGTTCTGAAAATATTTGCACCTTTGATTTTCTGGGTAAGAGCATAAGCAACCGCAAACGCAAACACGTTGATGAGAACAAGAGAAATAATTGCGAAAATAGCCGTGAAGCCGAAAGAATAAATAAAACTTTCGTCTGTGAGAGCTTTTTCGTAGTTGGAAATTCCGACCCATTCCCATTTACTTGTGGTCTTGAACTTGCAGAAAGAAAGGAAAAGACCATGGAAGAAGGGCCAGACAAATCCGATCAGAAATGCCGCAACGACCGGCATAAGGAAGAGAGGAGACCAGCGCTGGATAGGTCTTCTGATCATATCGCTGTTGACCGCTGCGCTGTCGTGACTGCGTTTCATAATTGCTTCAACTCCTGCTAATTGAATTATAAGAAAAGTTCACCAAAAAAGCTTCGCGCGGCTTTTCCGGTGATATATCAAAAAACGGAGCGAGCTTTTGGGCTCGCTCCGTTCAATCAAAGCGAAACTGCTTTGAAATTTTCGAGAAACTAAAATCAGCCGTTTACTGCCTGATACTGTACTGCCCAACCTTCGATGAATGCGGTTACAACAGTTGCCCAGTTTGCATCGGTAGGATCTGCGTTGTAAGCGTTAAGTGCGTTTACAGCGGTTGCGCGGTATGCGTCAACGTTGGGCTGGAAGTTGGTGATCCAAGCCATGTTGTAGCAGCCGTCGCCGAGATATGCGTTAGCCTGTGCAAGGAAGGGGTTGGTGGAAACAGCAGCAGATTTGTAGGGCATTACGCCGAAGGTGCCAACTGCAGCTTCAGAAGCTTCGGGATCGGTTACGAGCCATACCATGAAATCGATGGTTGCCTGGATGTCTTCTTCAGAAGCATCGCCGTTGATTGCCCAGTAGTTTTCGGTACCGCAGTTAAGGCCAGCTTTTTCTTCGCCTTCAACACCGCAGTAATAGGGGATCATAGTGAGGTTGGAAAGATCCATACCTTTGCCTTCAAGGCCGCCTGCTTCCCAGGAACCCTGAACATAGAATACTGCTTTGCCTTCTGCAAATTCAGCCTGTGCATCGAAACCGCCGTTTGCAAGTTCTTTACGATCAACGATGGAGTTTACTACAGCGAGATCATAGAGAGCTCTGAAGTTATCCATGTATGCACCGGTAAGTTCGGGAGCGCATGCATTGCCGTTGTCCCATGCTACAGGATCATCAACATACTCATAGTAGTATTCGAGGTTGATCATGTGGCCGGTGTATCTCCAGGAAGAAGATGCGTCCATTGCGTTGGAAGTGAATGCGCCGAAGCCGAGTTCTTCGGAACGAGCGGTGATATCTTCAGCAATAGCTTTAAGGGATTCAAAGTTGGTGATTTCGGAAGCATCATAACCTGCTTCGTTAAGAAGAGCGTTGTTTACGATAATGCCGTAGCATTCATAGCAATAACCGATGGAGCAGAGTTTGCCGTCTGCATCATAAAGTTTGTATGCGTCGGTGTTGAGTTCTGCTTCGATTGCAGTGCCGGTGAGGTCAAGGCAATAATCGCCCCAGGTTTCAACAGCAGCCTGGTTACCGACTACAAAGATGGTAGGAGCTTTGCTCTTATCCATTTCTGCGGTAAGGGTTTCGTTGTAAGTACCAGATGCAGCGGTAAGGATTTCTACCGGAACGCCGGTTTCTTCGGTGTATTTTGCTGCAAGTTCTTTAAGTACTTCGTCAGATTCGGGTTTGAAGTTGAGCCAATAAACAGAACCGGTTGCTGCGGGTTCTTCGCCTTCATTGCCGGGTTCGACGGGGGTTTCTTCCTGTCCGCATGCTGCGAAGGAAAGAACCATTGCGAGAGCCATGAGAATAGCAAAAAGCTTTTTCATTTAGTTTTCCTCCTAAATATCTTTTTGGGTTTTTCCCAATTTTTTTGGAAACGATTTCATTCCGTTTCCACGGTTATTAATATACTCTTTTAAAAAGGTATTTTCAACAGGTTTTATAAAGTTCTATATTTCATATAATACAGCTGTTTTTTATTTGTTGATTTTGACTACATATTTTTAAGGATTTGTTGCATTTTTAACGAAAATGTTTCAAAAAATACAGTTTTTCCGCTTTAAAGCGGTTTATTTTGCAATTTTCCCTTCATTTTCTGCGTACTGACGGGTGTTTTTGTGCTGCGGACAAAAGCAGGGGCACGCCTCTGTGTGCGCACGTTTTTTGTTGGACGGGGTTGCAATCCCTGCCCTTCAGGTTACTTATAATCCCTCTTTCGTCACCTGCGGTGACACCTTCCCCGACCGGAAGGCTAAACGGAACGGTCAAGACCGTTCCCTACCGTGAAACGGCGGATTTTATTGAAATATCATAGGGGCGGATATTATCCGCCCGTTTTAAATTGGACAGGTTTTTTCCCCTCATCCGTCTTTTCTGCGGTAAACCGCAGAAAATCCACCTTCCCCCAAGGGAAGGCTTTGCGGAACGGTCAAGAGCGTTCCCTGCTGTAACGCGGCGTTTTTGGATTTTGGGTAATAATTCACAAATTTCCGGAATAAAGTATATGAAATGACACGGATTGAAATTTTTATTTTCCGGTGTTATCATTATAATAACTCATTGTATGCCGTTCTACTCCACCAAATAGACCGCATACATATAAGAAGGAGGATTACAACAAACCCGCCCGACTCGCGGTGCGGCAGTGTGGAGACCTGCCGTAATGCCTTGTTCCGCTTTGCCGGAAAAGGCGAGGAATTTCGCCCGGATGGGGATTTTCCGGAGTCTTGTATTTATGGCAACTGTAACACTTAAAGACGTCAGAAAAGTTTATCCGTTCAACGGTGATGACGCAAAGAAAATCAAAAAAGGTGAACCGCTTAAAACAAACCTTACCGTTCTTCCCGACGGTCTTCTTGCTGTTCACGATTTCAACCTTGACATCAAGGACAAAGAGTTTATCGTTCTTGTCGGACCTTCCGGATGCGGAAAATCCACAACCCTTCGTATGATCGCAGGTCTTGAAGAAATTTCCGGCGGCGATCTTCTTATCGGCGACAAACGCATGAACGACGTTGCTCCGAAAGACCGCGATATCGCAATGGTTTTCCAGAACTATGCTCTTTATCCCCATATGACCGTTTATGAAAACCTTGCTTTTGCGCTTAAACTCCGCAAAACCCCTAAGGACGAAATCGATAAAAAAGTTCAGGAAGCCGCAGAGATCCTTGATATCACCCAGTATCTCGGAAGAAAACCGAAGGCTCTTTCCGGCGGCCAGCGTCAGCGTGTTGCAATCGGCCGTGCAATCGTCCGTGATCCCCAGGTTATGCTTATGGACGAACCTCTTTCCAACCTTGACGCAAAACTCCGTAACCAGATGCGCGCAGAGATCATCAAACTCCGCCAGAAAATCAACACCACCTTTATTTACGTAACCCACGACCAGACCGAAGCAATGACTCTCGGCGACAGAATCGTTATCATGAGCGACGGTTTTATCCAGCAGGTCGGAACTCCCCAGGAAGTTTTCAACCATCCTTACAACCTCTTCGTTGCAGGATTCATCGGTTCTCCTCAAATGAACTTCTTCGACGCAAAACTTCTTAAAAAGGACGGCGTTTATTCCGTTGTTCTTGACGGTCACGAAGTTGTTCTTTCCGAAGAAAAACAGAAAGCTCTTACCGAAAACGCAGTTGAAGAACAGGATATCACCCTTGGCGTCCGTCCGGAACATATCGTTCTTTCCGACAAAGGCGTTTCCGCAAATATCGACGTTTCCGAAATGATGGGCTCTTCCGTACATCTTCACGTAACCGCTGTTGGTCAGGACGTTATCGTAATCGTCAACACCATGAACATGACCGCTTCCGAAGTTTCCGGACTTTGCTCCGGCAAAGCAATCAGCTTTGATTTCGGCGGAAACAACTGCCATGTTTTCAGCAAGGAAACCGGCATCAACCTCGAAGCAAAATAAATCTTTATGATAACAAAAAAAGAACCGCCCGACGGGTGGTTCTTTTTTGTTTGTTAAAAAGTGGATTTTTTAAATTGTTCTCAAATTTTTCATTGGACGGGGTTCGCCCCTCATCCGTCTTTTTTGCAACAAGTTGCAAAAAATCCACCTTCCCCCGAGGGAAGGCTATCCCTTTGGGAATCTTTTTTAAAGAATACGGATTCTTCGCTTCGCTCAGAATGACATCAGCTTGTCATTGCGAGCCTTCATAAGAAGGCGTGGCAATCCGTTTTCCTTTTGCGGAACAATCAGGGTCGTTGCCTGCTGTAACGCGGAGAATTTATTAAAGACTGCCAAGAAATCTTCTGAAACCGGAAACGAGCACGGCGATATTCCGTTCATCCATAACGGTATCCTTCGGAGTATGTATTCTGTCCATATAAAGTCCGGGTTTTGATTTTTTGAAGGCGGCAACACCGATATTGTTTTTGAAATTCCGCTGGTCGGAAGGGTAATAGACGTACTTTGATTTTTCGATGAGCACGGTTTTGCCGGAAACGTCCGCAAAGGCCGATTCAAGTCTTTCAAAATATTCCGGGAAGGCTTTTTTGTTCGGGATAAGCATAAGATAATCACCGTCAGAAACGCAGTCGAAGTTTACAAGAAGCTTTTCTTTCATTGTTTCCTTATATTCTTTTTCAAAAGCGGCGGAACCGAAAAGACCTTTTTCCTCGTTATCGAAGAAAACGAAACAGCTTTGAGCACGTTCTTCATCGGTCATGGCACTCATCATCTCGATAAGGGTTATAACGCCGGAAGTGTTGTCGTTTACGGTGTGTTTGTTGGCGGGTCCGAATATCAAAAGGAACAAAAGAACCCAGAGAGTAAGATAGGAAAAAAGGGTAGCCATAGCCTCGTCATTAAGAATATCTGCCAGAAGATTCCCGGCGAGCACCGAAAGCGCAAACATCGGGATAACGAGCACAAAAGAATAAAGAACGCTGAGGAATGAGTTCTTCGGCATTATGAAATTCGGCACCGGCATGACCGCGCAGGTATCGTAATGTGCGCCGAAAACCGCTTTTGCTGTTTCGGGACTGCCTATCACTATGTTCCGGCTGCAGCCGAGAGCATCGGTCTGTATTTTAAGATCCGGATAATGAGCACGGAGAAATTCGATAAAAGCGGTTTTTTGCTTTCTTGTTTTCCGAACCTGATATTTTTCGAGGATCTCTTTTGAAATCGAGGTCATTTTATCATCTCTTTTCGTAAAAAAACGGGCGGCCGCACAGGGCCGCCCCTACATTTAAAAATTAAAATTCGACGTCCTGAAGACGGATAAGGGTCGCGATATAGATTTTAAGGGCTTCGAGCAGGAATTCGACGGAAGCGCCTTCATCCACGCAATGGACCGCGCCGACCCATTCGGGCATGGGTCTTTCGGGGTGCTCGGGGCCGAAGGAAACAGCGTTCGGGAAGTCGCGGGCATAGGTTCCGCCGCCCATGGTATAAAGTTCGGCCTTTTCGCCGGTGATTTCGTTATAGGTGTTGATGCAGGTCTGGATCTCCGGGGAATCCGGTTCGACATAGAAAGGTTCCATTTCCGCAACGGTTTCGCAAACGCAATGCTCGCCGAATTTTTCGTTGATGGTTGCGGTTATCTGAGCACCGGAGGTATTGGTGGGATAGCGGCTGTCGAGGCTCTGGAAGAATTTTCCGTCCCTGATTCCGATGATTCCGCCGATTATTGTAAGGGGAGAGAACTTTTTGTCGTCCGCGTCAACGCCGATTCCGGTGCCGTAGGGGCAGGAATGGAGTGCTTTGAGCACGGAGAAATATTCTTCCGCTTCGGAGCAAAGATTGTTGTCAAGGATATAATTTACGAGCACACCGATTGCGTTTATCTTGCCTTCGGGCATGGAAGCATGGCCGGCTTTGCCGTATGCGTTAACGGTAAGAAGACCGTTTTCGGCGGAAACTTTGATTCCTTCAGTTTCTTCGGGGAGTTCGCCTTCGAATCTGAGCACAGCTTTTGCTTTATCGGGAATTACGTTGAAGGCCATTCCGCCTTCGATGCTCACAATTTTTTCCGGAGCGCATTTTGAGGTTATCATACCCTGATAAATTCCTTTTTCGCCGTTGCATACCGGGAAATCGGAGTCCGGGCTGAATGCAAAAGCGGGTGCGGGATAGTTTTTGAGGTAATAGGTAACGTCGCCCATTCCGGTTTCTTCGTTCGCGCCGAGAAGAGCGCGGACGGTATAATGAAGGGGAATATTTTTCTCTTTAAGATATTTAAGAGCATAGAGGCAGACGACGCTCGGACCTTTGTCATCCATAACGCCGCGGCCGATAATATAACCGTCTTTTTCCCACATTTCAAAAGGAGATTTTGTCCAGCCTTCGCCGACGGGAACAACGTCAAGATGGGTTACGGTTGCGATATATTTTTCTTTATCTTCGCCGGGAATTTCGGCATAGCCGATATAGTTTTCGCAGTTGCGGGTATCAAGACCGAGTTCGGAAGCGATTTCAAGACCGAGTTCAAGGGCTTTTTTAGGTTCTGCGCCGAAGGGGGCGTTTTCTTCCGGTTCGCCTTCAATGCTGGGAACTGCAACAAGTCTTGCGATATCGCGAAGGATGTTTTCTTTGTTTTCTTCGATGAAAAGATCTATGTCTTTAAGATTGATTTCCATTTTTTCAAAAATCTCCTTTCGGTTTTCCATAGTTAAAGTATAGCCGTTTTTCGGGGAAGGTCAAGGTTTTTGATATAAAATATCCGTCTTATTGACATAAAAGAAAACTGATGATATCATTGTTTCAAAACAAACAAGGTCATCGGAGGACAGTACACCGTAGTGTAGGGGAGCAAATTTTATTTGCGGCCGCCTGTCGGAGAAGATGTCGGGTGAGCCCGGTTATTGCATTATGCGATAATCGGGTATTTTTTATTTTCAGGAGGTTTTTATGAAAAAGGCAGAAATTACCCTTGTTCCTTTGGAAGAAAGCGACCGCGAACAGTTTATTCTCGATAATCAATGGGCATTCAAACATGGCGCGCTTTTTGAATTTGGCGAAAGAGACGGCCATATTGATTCCGACGGTGAAATTATTTCGCGCAAAACGATAGAAGCCTGCATTGATTCGGAACACGCTGAAACTTACAGAATTGTTTTTGAAGGAAAAAACGCCGGCGGAATCATTCTTCAGATCGACAAAGAAACAAATCATAACGAACTTGATATTCTTTTTGTTTTGCCGGAATTCCACAGCAAAGGAATCGGTTACGGAGCATGGCTTGCAGCAGAAAAACTACATCCCGAAACAAAAATATGGGAAACCTGCACCCCATATTTCGATAAACGCAACATACATTTTTATGTCAACAAATGCGGTTTTGTAATCGATCAGTTCTGGTGCGAATTTTTTAAACCGGATTTTGAAATTCCGGACGGCGCGCCCGAGGACGAAGGTCCGGACGAAATGTTCCGTTTTATAAAAGTTATGAAACCTTAAAATAAAATGGCGGGAGCTTGCTCCAGCCATTTTTTTAAAAGATTTTCACAGGGTTTGCTCTTCCCCCGGGGGAAGGATGACATTGAGCCCCTCTTGCCTAAATGAGGGAGGACCACAAAGTGGCGGTGGGATTCTTTAAAAACAGTCCGCTCGTTTTTGAACGGGACAGAGTTAACACCTCATCAGTCACCTGCGGTGACAGCTTCTCCGGCAGTAATTGTCATCCGCTCGCTTCGCTTGCGGGACAATCTTGCGTGGGTGTTGTTAACCAAATCAAAGATTTGGACAACACCGCATCAAGGAGAAGCCTTTG
>JAZQUO010000054.1:0-17494 GCA_045631325.1 Oscillospiraceae bacterium | reverse complement strand
GAAATATCAAGAGGCTTCAATGCATGAACTTCATTTTTGCTGCCTTCGTTATATGTTTTATAAAGACCTTCTGTTCTTAAAATATCCATTCAAAAAGCCTCACTTTCTTGTTTTGATGTTTTCAATGGGAAGATATTTCTGAATGCTTCTCATGGGAAGAATGTAAAGTCCCGTGAGTATAAGCGCAAGGATTATGCAGGCTGTGATATGAAGCCACCAGGGATATCCCCAAAGAAGGTTTCCGAGCACCGCATCGGAAAGAAGGGCATAAATTGCGATTCCGCCCCAAAGAAGAACGTTTGCGATGAGCACCGCAATTCCGGAAACTGCAAGTCCGATATAGAGCTGGCGCTTGATGAGTTGTTTGTTGCTTACGCCGAGGGACTGGAGAATACCGATTTTGTTTCGCTCCTGTTCGATATCGGAAGATACCGTGTTGGAGAAAATAAGAAGTGCAATCAGTACGGCGGTAAAGCCAAGAAGCCCGACCAAAAGGATATTATTGATTGCATCATTCAGCAGTTTCTGACTGCTCTCATGGTAAAACTCAATATCCATATAGTTAGCGCGGCTGAAAATAAGGAGAGCGGTGTCCGCTTCTTCCCTGGAAACATCGTCTTTGACGTTGATGTAAAAATCGGTGGTACCGTAACCGCTTGCCATATTCATAATTTCAAGGGCGCGCAGTTCATCATTGTTCCTTGTTCTGTAGGTATTGGGAAGGACTTTCGACATCGCTTTTTCGGAACAGATGATTTGGAAACCTTCGCCGTTTGCGCCAAGGGGCCATATTCCCTCTTCAGGGAAATAATAGATTATTGCGCCGATTTTTAAATCCGCTTCGTTATATTGATAATTATAACTCGTTCCCCCTTCGGCAACGGAGCGGGTTTCCGCGCCGATAAATATTTCATTGCCGAGGCTGACGGAAGCATCTTTATCATAGATATTCTTATATTCCGGATAGTAGCTTGTTTCGATTCCGAGTTCGGAAAGATTTTCCCAACCGAAAAGTCCTTCGGAACCTTCCTTCGGTTTTGTTTCCTTATAAAGCGGAACAAGAAGAAGCATTTCTTCGCCGGAATCGAATTTCTTCGCATCAAGTTTTCCGACCGTTACGGCATTTTGAAGTTTTCCGAAAAGCTCCGAATCGGAATTGAAAGAATAAAGAGAAATCGGATAACCGGTTACGCCGTAACGGCTGAGAACAGAAATGCCGTTTCCGGAAAAGGCGGTTTGTAGCAGTATGCTTTCCGGAGCATCACTCAGTGGCATAATCGCTTCGTCGCAATGACGATATACGGAAACGGAATCGCAGATTCCGAGTGCTTCAATCTCTGCCATATATTCATCAAGCTGGCGGCTAGACATTGCAAATGGGCTTTGGAGTAAATATTCCGGTTTTCCGCTGCGCTCAACATTCTCGCGGTAAGGATCCATAAAGCGGAACCCGATGAATACGCAAAGAACTGTTATCATCACCATAAAAAGGCAAAGTGCGCCGCTTACTGCGGTTTTGTTTCTGTTGACCGAAAGTTCGCGAAGGGTTACGTTGAGGAAGTTTTGGCGCACTTCTTTCTTCGGCGGTGCAAAAGGTTTTTTGTGTGCGGTTCTGCCTGTAAGCGGAACACCGACGGCCATTATAACAGGAACAACCATTCCAAGAGCGAGTGCAACTGTTCCCGCAACAAGCGAAAGCGCAAAAACAACAGGATCAACGGAGAAAATGATTTCTCTGTTTTGGAATCCTTCAAGAGCCTTGGCGGAAAGGAACGCTCCGCCAAGTCCGAAAATTATTCCGATGGGCAAAGTGGAAATCCAGAAGATGAAGAATTCCCAGAAATACATCTTTGCAATCTGTCCGTTTTCCGCACCGATGGATTTCATAAGAACAACCCTGCGCAGACGTTTTCTTACCTGGGTGAAGAAAATCTGGAAAACGGAGCAAACCGTTGTTACAAAAAGGATAAGCGTTACGAGGATAAGAACTTTTCCGCTGCCTTCGGAGGAGGAAGGATAGGCAAAGCGGTTGACCATAATGGAGTCATAATCGCCCTGTTCATTTTCTCCGGATGCAAAAACATGGTTCGGGTTTGTAATTTTCATTCCGGCGACGGAAAAATCTCTGTTTGTAAAATCCTCAAAAGGAATTTTATAGTTTTTGCCTTCATATTCAAAAACAATATTTCCGCCGAAAAGCTCCGGAAGGGTTACCATGAAATAATCGTCCTCAAGATAGGGAACGGGAATTCGCTTTCCGCTGTTTTCAAGACTGAAGCTTTCAGCAGGAATATAATATTGCTCCGTGTGCTGCCGCGAAAGAGTTTCTTTTGCGAATTCCTCCGAGGTTTCAATATATTCCGGAACAAAAACGGAATCTATGGAAATAAGATTATTTTCCGTTTCATCAAGAAGATTGAACCAGAGAAGGAACCTAGAATCAAAAGTTTCACCGTTTTGCTCGTCCCAATAAAAAACAACACTGTTGTTGACGTTAAAAAGCGGAGCGTTTTCGTTCATATAATTGTTTACGGAATCAAAAAGCGCTGTTTTATCTTCGGAATGAAGCAGAGCAATATGCTCATATTGAACAAATCCGAAGTCGGGATATTTTTCAACAACGGCTTTTTGTGCGTTAACAAAATCCTCATAGCTTTCCGGAAGAATAAATCCGCTTGGAAGGTTGTGTTTTCCGCTGTCCCATCGGTCGGAATATGTTTCCATAACACCGCAGACAGTATATGTTTTCGGAATAATTACCGTAAGGTCGGTGGTGTTCGCCATTTCGGTATATGGGTCATAATCCGAATAAAGGCTTTTCTCCTGGGAAACCCTTATATTCATATCCTTATATCCCATAAGATCATTTATATACGAAGCCCAGGTTTCTTTTTCTTCTTCGGTCATAAAGGGAATTATATCAAGCCCGTAATTGCCGTAATAACTGAAATAATGTGTAATTACCTTGAGGAATTCCTCATCGGTCATTTCTTCAAAGGGAATATATCTTCCGTTTGGATTTTCCTCATCGGCAAAAACTTCGATATAACCTTTTCCCTCACCAAGGGCATATTCCGCAAAGAATCTTAAATCCAACGGAGCGTCCCAGCGGGTATATTCAATTCCGGTATAAAGTTCCCATGTTCCGGTTTTGAAAATTTCAAGATTCCGTTCAATTCTCGCCTGATTGGCAAGTTCGATATATTCGTCCCGTTTTTCTCTTTGCGCGGCAATTTTTTCCTCATCAAAGGGAAGATAAACGGTAGATGCAACGGTAAAAGTATCGCCGATTTCAAGACCGAGCGCGGTGAGCCTTGCGTATTCAAGAACGATTTCGTCGCCGTTTTCGGGCCAGCGGCCTTCTTTAAGCTTAAAACTTCCGAGCTCAATAAGGTCCTCGCTGATGGTGCTGAAATAATATTCATTGTCGCCGGCAAAATAATCCGCACCTTTTACTTTTATCATCGGAAGAACGGCGGATTTTTCGGCAGATGAAGATAAATTTTCCGCTTCGTTTTCGGTTAAGCCGGTTCCCATAACCTGCCAGCTTCCGTATGTGGAAATTCTTTGGTGGGAATCCGTTTCGTTAAGCGAAACAATAAGCGTTGTTGAAAGAACAAGAAAAACAAAGGCAAGAGCAACAACGCTCCAAAGAAGAAGGGTATCTTTTTTCTTTCCAAAAAGTCCGCGAAAAGCAATTTTAAACATATATCAAACCTCTTTTCTGTAAGAGAATTTTTTGGGTTTTAATCCGTAGGGCGGATTCCGAGATAATATTCCGCAATCATATAATCCGCAAGTTTTCTGTAATCCCATTTCAGTTCCGGGAAATAGTTTGCAGTTTCTATAAGTTCGCTAAGAGTTTCCATATATTCGCTTTCGCTTGCATAATTACTGCTTGGCGCAAAAGTTTTCATATAAGCGAGATTTGAAGAGGCCTTTGCGGCAAGCTCGATATCCCAGTAATCCGTTCCGGAAACAGGATTTCCGTGGTTATCCGTTGCAAAGTAGCTGCATTTTACCTCAAAACTGACTATTCCAAGACCGAATTTTCCTCTTCTTGAAAGAACTTCCGTATCGAGTTCAAAATCTTTCCAGAATGTTTTATTTAGCCTTTGTTTTGCAGCGTTGCAGCGCAGAACCTGCTCTGCAACGGTAAAATCTCCGCCACCACCCAGGAAACCGGAAAAATCCGGTTCCTCAAGGGTGGCAAAGGCGCTGTAATATGTATAGAGGAATTCAAGGATCTCGCGCTCCTCGTGATTCTTTGCGTCTTCGGGAGAAATTTGCTTTGGCGATGCGGTTGAAAGATTCGGTATCTTTGCGAGCGGGTCAGGATAGTTTTTGAGGAAAGAAGAAATTTTTTCGTTTCTAACGGCAAATTCCTCTTCCCGGTTCGGAGTTGTTTCTCTCATTTCGTCACCGATTTCAAAAAGGTCTTCGGTGATTATGTAATCCATGTGGCTGTCAAACTCATCAAGAAGGAATTTTCCACTTTCGTTCACTATAACGATTCTGCTTCTTGTTGTGATAAGCTCCGTTCCGGAATGGCAGACGTCATAGGTAAAGCGGTTTCCTTCGATGGAGATAAGCTTTATCCAATGGATAATACTGTAATGGGTTTTTGCTGTTATCAAAGCCGGGTTTTCGCCCCGGAGTTTATATACTTTGCCGTCAAGGTCAAGATAAAGGGGAATACCGTCTTTTGTTCCAGTTGCTTCAAGCTTTTCGATTTCCTTTTCGGTAAAAATCTTCCGGATGACGGAATCGTAATCGTCAATGAGGATATAGGCATTTCCCCCGCTGAAAACAACGGTATTGTTCCGGGTTTTGAAAAGGCTGTAATCGTTCCTTTGGTAAACCGAATCCGCCTTTTGGAGCAGTTCTTTTATCTCACTTTCGGAAGGTTCGTTATAAACCGCACTGCATGCAATAAGGCTTCCTGTTACTGCGGCAAGCATGAGCACGGCAGCAAAAGTAAGAAAACCGTTTCTGCGTTTTTCGGTGCTCAAAATATTTTCAAAGCGCTTTTTAAGGGTTTTTGCACCGCCGTAAAAATGGGTAGAAAATACGGTGCAGGCGGTTCTTTCCCTATGAACGCAGGCAAGGATTGTTTCACTGTATTTAATTCGGGTATCCATGCTCATTTCGCCGATTACGGAATAATCGCAGGAAAGTTCAAGGTCGGTTGCGGCAATGCTGCGCATTATCCATACCATAGGATTGAACCAATGGAGCGCATTAACAAGCAATAAAAGCGCTTTATAAAGCGTATCGTGACGTTTGTAATGGGTAAGTTCGTGGCGAAGAATCAGCGAAAGTTCTTCCTGCCCAAAATCTTCCGCCGGGAGAATAACTTTTGGTCTTATGAAACCCATAACCATCGGACTTGTTACATTTTCGGAAACAAGAGCATCGAAATCGTTTTTTATTCCAAGCTCGTTTTTGATTTTGAGCACGGCTTTTTTCGCTTTACCGCTGGCGGGGTAAGAATTCTTAAGCTGTTTATTTTTAAAATAAAAATATCCGCCGATATACCATATTACAAAAACTCCGCTTCCTGCCGCCCAGATGATTCCGAGAACGTCGAGAACGGTTCTTCTCGTTTCTTTCACGGTAAGCGAATCCGGCGTGGTCATAACAGAAGCCTGTCCGGAAGGAGTTACAACGACTGCGGGTTCACTTGGAACGGGTTCTCCCGGAACAAACTCCGCATTGTAATAGACCACCTTATCCGGAACGGAAAGTTTCATTTTTTGTTCGGCAATTTCAAAATCCGGGCTGAACGGAATAAGAAGCCTTATTGCGATGAAAAGCCAGACCCAATATTTCCATTTTGCACTGAATTTTTTATCAATCAGCGAAGAAAAAAGCGCAATAACGGCGATTATAATTGCCATTGAAGCGGAAACTTCGAGAAAATCGAGAAATATTTCCTTCATTGTTTATTCCTCCTTTTTCGCGCTTTCGATAAATCTTTGAAGCTCCTCCAGTTCCTCGTTTTTGATATTTCCGCCGTCATAAAGAGCGGCAACAAATGCGGAAAGGGAATTTCCGTAAACTTTTTCAAGGAAGGAGCGGCCTTCCTTGTTTTTGTAATCCTTTTCGGAGATTATGGACGTATAGATATTGGATCCGCTGGTTTTATCGACGGAAAGGTAACCTTTTTCGATGAGTCTTCCGAGAACAGTCATAAGGGTCGAAAGTCCCCAGGTGCGTTTTTCTTTAACTTTTTCAAGAATGCTTCCGGCAGAAACGGGTTCCTTTGCTTCCCAGATTGCCTGCATTACTTCAAGTTCGCCGTCGCCGAGTCTTGTGCTTTTTGCCATGATGGTTTCCTCCTGTATGCTATATTACACAACTGTATAGTGGTTCTGGCTCCATTATACACAGTTGTGTAATGGATGTCAAGGGGGATGATGGAATTAAGGAATGTAAATCTATGGTAGTGTAACCCATCTACCATCAAATCCCATTCCAACATGCAAATTTATACCCGTGACTAACCCCCGGAAAAAGCAGTTTCAACCCGCGGAAATGGTCCGAAAACGCTATAAAAAGAGCTGCAAATTACTATATTTCCGTGGGTTGAACACAAAATTGTGGAAAAATAATGTTTATGGATTTAGTCATCATCCCGACTGCCGTGCTCATTTTGAGCACGCTATCCATATGGGTTTTCCCGTGTTATTGGGCAGTAACGGGTCGCCTCCACCACCAAAACCACGGAAAAAGTGGTAAATAAAAACGGATAGTCACGAGGAAGCGACTATCCGTTTTTTGTTTGCTTATTTTAAGAGCGTTTTCGAAAGATGTTTTTGAAAAATGGCTTGAATAAAGGGGAAATTATGCAGGGGTTCGGAGCGGGGGATGAGAAACGGGGACCACGCGAAAAAGGTTGCCTTGTATAATAATTAGGTATATAATTTATTATGTATAAGTATATACAGACGCCCTGTGTGGCGTTGGAAAGAAGGAAGATTATGAAGCGAACATTATCGTTTATTCTGGCGCTGGTGCTGCTGATCAGCTTGATTCCGATGCAGGCATTTGCCACGGAAGTGGATTCGGAAACGCAGAATACCGAACCTGCTGTTGTTACGGAAGTTGATACTTCGGCTGCAAATACCTCCATTTCGTCAAATCCTGACCTCTTTGTGTTTGCAGGCCAGAGTAATATGATGGGCGCGGCTGTATTAGAGCCTGAGGTTAATACTTTTACCGAGCAGGCATGGGAATACAAATATATACCGAAACTGCGTGGCGCGGAAACAGGTACTTTTGTTCCTGCCCAGAATTCTGCCGGTGAATGGTATTACAATGATTTGAACGCTGCGTACGGAGATTATCTGAATGATTTGACATATCAGTCTTCGCTGAGCAATTACAGCCAAAATACTTACTTCTGTCCCGCTATGAGCAATGGAACAAAGGGATTCTCCGCTCAAAGTGAGGCGAATATGTATCCTTCTGCATCCCTGCCCCCTTACTTCGTTACGGAATACGCAAGTTATGGACATTCCAGCATTTATGCGCATATGGCAAAAGGCTCCGTAAAGATTGTCCATTACTTTACCACGGACATGATGGATACATACAATGCTCTGATTTCCGAATATAACGCAGAGAATGGGAAATCCTATAAACTCCTCACAACTGCTGATCTGACGGGTGCAGGCGATGCCTTTGATGAAAAGTATGAATCCATGCTGGAGGATTACGCAGCTTGCACTCCCGATGGAAGCATCAACAACAAGTGCTTTGTTTGGCTGCAGGGTGAAAGCGATGGAAGTTCCTACATCGAATATAAGCTGAAGATGCGGGTTCTGTGGGAACATTTGCAAACACTTGGGTTTACCCATTTCTTTGTCCTACGTGTAGGCTATTGGGGCAATACAGGCATCCTGGATATCATTAAGGCACAGGAAGATTTTTGTGCTGAAAATGAAGGCTGCTATATTGTTACCCGCGCACCCAGCCTGATTCCTCATCCCACTGCGACTACGGAGAATTGGTGGATCAACGAACCCGATGCGCAATACGCTGATTGCCGTGACAGCTATGTTGTCCCTGGTTCCGGCAATCACCATTTTAACGAAAAAGCAATGCAGATTTTTGCAGAACGATCTGCGGAGAATATTCACCGAATTCTGTATCAGGGGATCGATCCTGTACTGGAAGAAGAAAACATCCAGGGCTTGGTGAAAGAAGAACAGAAACCCGAGGAGGAGCAGCCTGAAGATATAACGCCGTATGCCTCCTATGTCGGAACGGAATATTTTAATAAAGGACTTTCTGTTTCCACAAGTTCCGGTAAGTGGGTGGAGAAAACCTCTTCTACTGCTGCTTCGACAGATCTGATTCCCGTGACATCCGATGATAGTGTCTGGATTCAGTATGTATTCTACTTGAGCGAAGCCCACGCAGTAGGTGGCTTCTATGATAAGGATGGCAACCTGGTTGCGCCGCTCTACTACAAAGACTTTGGATTTAGCCTTGGTGGAGGCGGTGGAACTGCGGCTTTCCTAACACCGGAAGCAACGAATCGAGTATCGATTGCTGATGTAGAATCTGCAACAGGCAAAGAGATTGCTTATGTTCGATTCACTGCATGGCAGGCATCTGCTGGTGGCCATGCAAATACCGAGGCGAGAATATATCACAGCCACTCCTACACTCCCACCGTCACTGCCCCCACCTGTACCGAGCAGGGCTACACAACCTATACCTGCGCCTGTGGCGACAGCTATGTTGATGACTATGTGGATGCTATTGGTCACACTTTCGAAAACGGAACCTGCACCGGATGTAGTGCAGAACATCCGAATCTTGCCAATTATGAAGACAAGGTCATTTCCATCCTTGGCGATTCCATTTCCACCTTTGCGGGATATATTCCTGTTGCCGACGGATTCAACCTTGAGCACAAAACACGCTATCCTCAGGATAATCTCCTTACAGACGTCAACGAGACCTGGTGGATGCAGGTTATAAATACTTTTGACGCAAAGCTTGGCATAAATGACAGCTGGGCAAGTTCGGAAGTTTATAACTATATTGATGAGGAAGTCAACAGTACTTCTGACGGAACAAAAGCATGCATGGCTTCTGTGACGCGCATTCAGAATCTTGGAAGCAACGGAAGTCCTGACGTGATTTTGTTCTTTGGTGGAACAAATGACATCACGCAAAGCCGTGCACCCGGAACTTTTGATTCTGATACCGCGCCTTCGGAAGTGGATCTGACTTCCGTGAAATGGGATACTGTTGCAGATGCTTATGTTGACGCCATCATGCGAATGCAGTATTACTATCCGGATACACAGATTATTGCCATGCTGCCTTATTACAGAAGCAGTCAGGGTACTGCAAAGGTGGATAAATACAACGACATTTTTGCTTCCGTTTGCGAGTACTATGGTGTACCTTATGTTGATCTGAGATACTGCGGAATTTCCGGTGCAAACATTCCGGATGGCACTCATCCGGATGCAGTAGGCATGGATTACATCACAGACGTTGTTTTTGAAATCCTTCTTGAGGAATGTGAAACTGAAGCAGGAGAAAACGTGGTTTATTCCGTAGCCCATGAACTTGAGGGTGCGGAGGCTTCCAAAGGTTATTATAAAGGCGTTTCCGCGGGAAAAACTTTTGAGGAAACAATCACAGGCGAAAATCTTTCCGTAACAGTAACTATGGATGGAAAAGATATCACTGCGGAATCTTATAAAAACGGAGAAATCGTCATTGATTCCGTCGATGGAGATATTGTTATAACCGCAAAAGGGAAAAAAGAACCGCTTTATGCAGGACATTTACAGCCGCTTCCGGAAGAAATCTGCGCCGGAACAAATATCTGGGATGTTCTTGTGCCTGAAAACCAATATTTCAATTCAAAAGGCTGGACCAATATATCTTCCGGACAGGTCTGGTCGGTTACAATTCCTGTTTCTGAAGGAGAAAGAATTTATGCCAGCTCTTTTAAGAAAAATGGAGAAAACGGCAATAACCACAGTTCTTCCAATGGCATAAACGTTTCGTTCTTTATATCCGACGGTACAGTGAAATTCTCCGCTCCGCAGGCAACCTATGAAGAGTTTTCCGCAAACGGATATATAACCGTTCCCGAAGGCGCCGTTGCAGTGAATATTCCCATGTGGAACAACAGCGACGAAAACGAACTTTACATTCTCAACGCGGAGCATGATTACAAGGGTGTTTCCTGCTCAATCTGCGGAAACAAACACCCGAACGCCGCAAATTATGAAGGAAAGGTAATTTCCATCCTCGGCGATTCCATTTCCACCTTTGCGGGATATATTCCCACCGCGGACGGATTCAACCTTGAGCATCTTGCAAGATATCCCCAGGAGAATCTGCTTACCGACGTCAACGAAACCTGGTGGATGCAGGTTATAAATACTTTTGACGCAAAGCTTGGCATAAATGACAGCTGGCGCGGTTCAACGGTAAGCGGATATGTTTCCGTTACTAGCGGAGTGGAAGGATATCTTGCGGCAATGAGCAACCTTACTCAGCTGCAGAATCTTGGAAGCAACGGTACGCCGGATGTGATAATGTTCTATGGCGGAACGAATGACCTTGCGCATGTTTCGAAAATCGGAAGTTTTGATCCGGAAACTGCACCGACAGGAGTTGATTTGGAAACCCTTAAATGGGATAATCTTGCGGATGCTTATGTGCAGACTTTGCTGCGTATTAAATATTATTATCCGGACGCAGAAATAATTGCAATGCTTCCCACATACACAAAATCTTATTATTCCAATGATAAACTTGCTCAGGGAAATGAACTTCTTGCGGAAATCTGTGAACACTACGGAGTAAAATACGTTGATTTGCGCTATTGCGGAATCTCCGTTTCCGATTTGCCGGACGGAATTCATCCTGACGCAAAGGGTATGGATTATATCACCGAAGCGGTTATTGAAATGCTTCTTGAAGAATGCGAAACCGAAGCGGGCGCAAACACCGTTTATTCCGTAACTCACAATCTTGACGGAGCAAAAGCTTCGAAGAGTTATTACAAAGGCGTTTCGGCAGGGAAAACTTTTGAAGAAACTCTTGAAGGCGAAAATCTTTCCGTAACAGTAACCATGAGCGGAAAAGACGTTACTTCCGAAGTTTATAAAGACGGCAGACTTTTGATTTCTTCCGTAACAGGAGAAATTGTTGTGACAGCAACCGGAGAAAAAGAACCGGTTTATGCCGGATATATTCAGGAGCTTCCGGAAGATTATTACGGAAAGAACCTTTGGAAAATCCTTGAGCACAATGAGGAATATTATACTGTTTCCGGTTGGGGAAAACATTCTTCCGGAAAAGTCCGTTCCGTAACCTTTAAGGTTGAAGCAGGAGAAAAGGTTTTTGCTTCCTCTTTCGGAAAAGCAGGCGTTAACGGAACTACCGGAACAAACGGAATTCGCATTACCTTCTTTAATGAAAGTGACGTTCTTGTTTCAATGAGCGCGGATGCGGTTTATAAGGAATTTACTGAAAAGGGATATATAACCGTTCCCGAAAACGCAAAAGCGGTGAACGTTCCGATGTGGACCGATTCCGCTGATTGGGAGCTTTATGTATATGATTCCTCCTATGAACCGGAATTCTCCCTTGGCGAGCATCTTCAGGAATTTCCGGAAGAATTCTGCTGCGGAACGAACCTTTGGACAATGCTCAGGCATGAACACAATTACCATAATGGCACAGAATGGACATATATGGAAACCGTATATTCTGTAACTGTTCCAATTGAGGAAAGTGATAAACTTTGGGCAACTTCCTTTGCGGAAAAGGGTAAGAACGGAAACAACACTTATGACGGAATAAGAGTGACATTTTTCGGAGAAAAAGGTGTTGTTGTTTCTTTGACTCATACCGAAGTCTTTGAGCAGTTTACGGTAAACGGATATCTCACCGCACCCGAAGGCGCCGTTGCGGTAAACATCCCGATGTGGAACAACAGCGACGAAAACGAGGTTTATATTCTCAGCCGCGAACATAATTTTAAAAACGGTGTTTGCGAAATCTGCGGTTTCGGCGAAAAAGCCGAATCCCTTTCCCTCCGCTATGACGACCGTTACGACGTTTCCGGCAAGAATGTCGAAATTGTTGATGCAGGTGAGCCTACATCCTATAAAGTCGGCTATGGCGTTGAGGAAGGAACTCTCGACGATGCAGTCGTTACGATCGACGGCGACAAACTTATTGCAACGGGAATCGGTACCGCAAAAGTAAGAATCGACGGCGTGTTTTATGAAATAACCGTTGAAAAAGCAAAAATCCATATAGTTACAATTATGGGACAGAGCAATGCCGGAAACCATTTTGCAAACGCAACTTCCGATGTTGTCTGCCCGCCCGGAACCGCATACTGGTGGAAAAACGGCGCAACGTCACCGGTCGATTACACCGAACTTTCCATGGGATTCCATACTCCCCTTCTTGCGGAACTTTATTCGCAGAGCGTTGCAAACGGCGACCCGGTCAAACCTGTAATGATTTGGCAGGAAGGTATAACCAGTAAAAACGGGCAGTCCATCGTCAAATGGGCGGCAAGCGAAACCGATACCACCGGAACGGATGCTGCTGCGGAAATGA
Source organism: Oscillospiraceae bacterium (assembly GCA_045631325.1). Lineage (GTDB taxonomy): Bacteria > Bacillota > Clostridia > Oscillospirales > Ruminococcaceae > UMGS1668. The sequence goes on along the minus strand of JAZQUO010000054.1, from coordinate 4,873 downwards.
TTCGGGATTGCATTGCGTATTATGAACAGCACAGCGATAAATATGAAATTGTCGGAAACGGAATATACTGGCTTCAGGGTGAATCCGATGTTGGAATGGATCCGGAAAAATACACCAAACTCTATATGGCGATGTGGAACAAGCTCAAGGAAGCCGGTGCGGAATATGTTGCGTTTTTCCGTGTAAGAAAAGGAACAAATCTTAATACTGCGGAGCACGAGGACCTCGATTATACCGGCTCCCTCACCGCACAACTGGATATGATAAACAGGAATCCGGATATGTTTATGGCGACCACTATTACCGAAAATTGGGAGGGCAACGAAACAACCGAACATTCCATCGATATCCGCAATTATATAACCCTTATGGCGGAATACGGAAAAGACGGAAGTTATAACGATTCATACGGAAACGCGGCAACCGTTGGAAACGGAATCCTCACCACCGCCATGAAGACCCTTTACGGTTCCAACAACAAATGCCATTACGGAAAATTCGGCTACGGAATCCTCGGCGCGGATGCGGCTTTCAATATGTATAAGGCATTCGGCGCAAGCGATTTTGCTATCGTAAAAACTGATACTTCCGGCAAGGCTTCCTCACAGATTATCAGCAAGCCGGGCGAAAAAATTACCCTTGATATAACCGGACTGGAGGAAAACCTTGCTTTCCGTGCTTCCTGTGGAAGCACCGCCGGAACTTTGAGCATCAAAGTTGAAAGCGGAAGCACCGACATTACCGAAAAGGTTATTGCAAAGGGAACGAACACCTTCGGAACGGTCGATACCGAAATCCTAAGGGAATATGATGACGCCGTAATCACCGTTACATATAACCCTGTTTCCGGAACATCCGGAAGCGTTGTTTACAGCATTGTTGACAACACTCCAGAGCCCCCTAAGATGTATTTCTGGGATTTTGAAAAGGACCTTAACGCAAGGGACGAAAACGGAGAAGTTGTAAACTCTTTCGGAGAAACTGCGCTCAGCGGAAGCTATGTTCTTAAAAACGGAATGCTAAAGGGAAATGCGCTTCAGCTTGCGCTTGAAAAACAGCTTAAACTCCGCGGAGATAAAAACTGGAGTGTTGAATGGAAATTCGGCGAAGTTACGGAAAGCACCACCGGATTTCTCCTTTGTAACACGGCAAAAAGCGCAGTCGGAACAAAAGCTGTATATTTCAGTTTTGTGGGAAATGTTATGATTTCCGATTATAAGGACAGCAAGGGATATTACAACTATTTCACCGAAGAAACAACTTTCGCTTCCGGCGATGCTTTCGGAATTACCAATACTTATGATTCTGAAAATGACAGAAGCATTCTGAGCCTTTGGAAAAATGGAAAACTTATAATTCCGGATATGCAGAATAAAGGCACAATAAACAGCACTTCCACGGGACCTCAGAATATGAACGAATATCCGCTTTTCGGTGATTTTGTTTTCAATTACCTTGGCTGTACCGGGCTGCAGTATTTCCCGGTAACGGGTGAAATTGATTATATCAGAATAACCGTATCCGAAGAAACCGAACCCCTCGCCCTCCGCTATGACGACCGTTATGACGTTTCAGGAAAGACTGTCGAAATCGTCGATGCTGGCAAACCCACTTCCTATAAGGTCGGCTACGGCGTTGAGGAAGGCACATTCGATGACGCGGTTATTACTCTTTCCGGTGAAAAACTTATCGCAACCGGTATAGGAACTGCAAAAGTGAAAATCGACGGAATTCTTTATGTAATCACCGTTGAAGCGGCGCCCATTTCGCTTATTCTTCTTGCAGGACAAAGCAATATGCGCGGAAGCGAAGGCAACGCAGAGCAATCAATCGTTTGTCCGGAGGGAATGGTTTACGCAACCTTCGGCGATGACCGAGGTGATGAGGAAGGCATTATGAATGTTAATAATGCAACCAACTTTGCCGCAAGTGCCCTTACCGGCGAATACAGCACGATAAACATTAACGGAACAACCGATAACCTCAGTTATTATCCGATTTATTCCCTTACGGAAGAAGGAAAGGGAACTTTCGGACCGGACAGCGGTTTTGCCTATGAATGGGTAAAGCAAACCGGCGAAAAAGTCTGGATAGTAAATGCCGCCCACGGCGGAAGCTCAATCACAAGCTGGCAGCCGAACAAAACAAACTATAATGAAGCGGTTCTTCTGTTCAATGCCTGCCAGGAAACTCTCCGCAAGGAAATTGCCGCCGGACATTTCGAACTTTCCCATATGGGATATTTCTGGTGCCAGGGATGCAGCGATTACGGCTGGACGGCGGAAAAATATGTAACATATTATCTTGCAATGCACGAAGGTTTTAAATATTCGATGGCATTTGACCATGACGGCAATGCCGAAACTGATTCCGTTGTCTTTGAATTTGCCGGAATTATTCCCGTCCGCGCAGGACATGATTACAATGACGGTTACCGCGAGGAAATATATACGGATTCCACCGATAAGCGGTTCTATGAATCTTTCATGGATCTTCAGATGACGGGTCCCCGTGTTGCGCAGTATTGGCTTGGAAACAACCCGGACTATGAGGATATCTGGGTGGTTTGCAATATCGGCGAGGACTGGGTATGGATGCCGGACGGAACAAACGGCGTTTCCGATTATTTCAATGCCCATTACGAAAACGGAAGAGTTGATTATCAGACCCAGGTTGCACAGAAGGAAAGCTGGTACACTCCCACAACACCTGCGGCGGTTCACGATTCCATACACTATAACCAGATTGGCTACAACGAAGTAGGCAGGGAATCCGTCCGCAACGCGCTTATTATGCTCGGCAAAATGGAAGCCCCGGAAGTTGAAACAACCGTTGAACTTCTGAGCTGGAACGGATATACCGAAGTTTCGGAAATTTCCGCTTCCGCCACCGGAAACAGCGAAACCCTTGTTGTTCCGAAGATTTATCCCATTTGGGAAGCGAAAAACGTTGAATTTGAACTGACCGAAGGACTTGAATGGAACTATTACGATTTGCTTGCAAAAGAAGACAGCATAAGCGGAAAACTCTCAAATAATCTTACGGAAAAAGCCGTAACGGTTATCGGACACAATTGGTCCGATTGGGAAAGAACAAAAGAACCTTCCCCGGAGGGAGCCGGCGAAGAAAAACGAACCTGCTCCGAATGCGGACTTGAAGAAACAAGAGAGGTCGAGGGCGTCTGGCAGAAATATGCCCTTTCGGAACATCTTCTTGAACTTCCGGAGCACGTGTGCTGCGACCTTAACCTTTGGTCGGTTCTTCCCCATGAGGACGTTCACTTCACCAGCGGAAAGAAATGGGGAAAAACAAGCACTCCGGTAACTTCGATAACGATTCCGGTAAATGAAGGCGACAGAATTTATTCAACCTCCTGGAATAAGGCGGGAGAAAACGGACACGAAACTTCTGACGGAATCCGGCTTACTTTCTTCGATGAATACGGCATTGCTCTTACACTTGGTCCGGGAGAATCCTACCGCAAATTTGCCGCAAACGGAGGATATCTTGAAGCTCCGGAAGGCACAATTGCAATAAATATTGCAATGTGGTATGACAGCGAAGATTATGAGGTTTATATCCTTAACCGCGAGCACCATTATGACAACGTTACTGTCGAACCCACCTGCACCGATGAGGGTTACAGCGGCTATCTCTGTCTTGCCTGCGGTGAGGGTGAAAAAACTGCGATTCCGGCAATCGGCCACACCTTCAGCGAATGGGAGGAGATAATTGCACCTACTTGCGACAGTGAGGGCCGGGATAAACAGGTTTGCTCTGTCTGCGGCGGAGAAAATTACAGAAAGACCTATATTTCCGGCGATTCCGGAAAAATCCTTGTGGAAAATCCGCTTCCGGCAGATTATTTCGAAGGAAAGAAAATTGTAACCCTCGGTGACAGTGTTACCTGTGGTGTAGGTCTTTCTAATCCAAACATGGAATATTATGGAAAGCTCGTTGCTGATGCCCTCGGAATGACTGCAATTAACAAAGGCGTAAGCGGTTCCGGATATTGTTCCGGAGGAGCAATGTCAACCAACAAAACCCTAACCGAAAAGAATATCAAAGATGCAGACGTAATTACCATTCTTCTTGGTGTAAACGATTGGGATTGGGCGGTAAAAGATGGATTCTGGAATGGAAAACCTGGATATTATGATGAAAACCAAACATATTATCAGCTTGGGGAACCCGGAAGTACGGATACATCAACTTTCTATGGAGCTATTAAAGCATGGTGTGAAGAGATTGAAAAACTCAGACAAACGGAAGGGTTTGAAAATAAAGAATTCATAGTAATAACTCCCTTGATTACTTCGTGGAACGTTTCTATGGGATCAAAAAAAGATTGGTCTCAGGAAAAACTCAACGTTCATGGCCATACTCTTCGCCAATATTGCACCGCGATTATGGAAGTCTGCGTAGAATACGATATTCCTGTTTTTGACGCAAATATGTTTAGTGGAATTTATTACAACAGTCCGGAAGACAACAACGTTGAGCTTACCGGAGGTGACGGAGTTCATATCAGTGCAGCCGGACATGCATTGCTTGCAGAATCTCTTTCTGAATTCCTTCTTGGAGGATATTCTTACGAAGAACGCACTGTTACGGATTGCGGACACAACTTTGCGGCAGATATTACCGAACCCACCTGCACCGAAGGCGGATTCACAACTTACAGATGTCCAAAATGCCATTACAAATTCGATGCAGATTATACCGAAGCAGCCGGCCATACCGAAGTAATCGACGAAGCGGTCGCGCCTACTTGCACGGAAACGGGTCTTACCGAAGGCAAGCATTGTTCCGTCTGCGGAGAAGTTCTCGTAAAACAGAACGTAGTTCCGGCACTCGGCCACACCGAAGTAAT
>JAZQUO010000053.1:0-19545 GCA_045631325.1 Oscillospiraceae bacterium | reverse complement strand
TTGTCTTCCTAAGACCGCTTGGCCTCCGACTTCCCTTTTTAGGGGACAAAGCGCACCACCGGAAAAAGTGCGGTTCCGAATCCCGACCGTCGCCGCTCGGGGTCGGCAACGGTTTTCATTCTGCCTTTTCCGCTCGGCTGTATTGGTGTAGCCATTCACCACAGGGAACGGATTGCCACGCCTTCTGCGAAGATTCGCAATGACAGACCAATGTCATTCTGAGCGAAGCGAAGAATCCGTATCTCCAAACAAATGACCGGGCGGGCAAGCTCCCTTATACAAAGGGTCTCTTTTTAAAAAATTATATCCCTTTTCTATGGAAAAGTAAACTCCGTTTGTGGTAAGATATTCTTAAGAATTTATTAAGATTTTTCGGAAGGAGGTTTTCGGCAATGTACCGTTCGCTCAACGAGGAACTGCGCGAAAAATTCGGCGGAAAAGTTTATAAACTTGCTCTTGAAGGCGGATTTTCCTGCCCGAACAGGGACGGAAAAATCGGAACGGGCGGATGTATTTTCTGCCTTGGGGGTTCCGGTGATTTTGCCGAAAAACCTTCCGGAAATATCTTTGAACAAATCGAAAAAGCAAAGGCAAGGGTCGAAAAAAAGAACCCTTCCGGAAAATATATCGCATATTTCCAGAGCTATACCAACACATATGCTCCGGTTTCCTATCTTCGGAAGCTTTTCTCCGAAGCAATAAGTCACCCGGATATCGTCGCGCTTTCTATCGGAACAAGGCCGGACTGTCTTCCGGAAGAAGTTATTGAACTTCTTTCGGAACTCAACAAAATAAAGCCGGTCTGGGTGGAACTGGGGCTTCAGACTATCCATCCCAAAACCGCGGAATATATCCGCCGGGGTTATCCGCTTGGGGTTTTCGATTCTGCTGTCGAACGCCTTAAAAGAGCGGGAATTTATGTGATCGTTCATATGATAATCGGTCTTCCCGGCGAAACGCCGGAAATGATTTTTGAAACCGCGGAATATATCGGAAAAAGCGGCGCCGACGGAATAAAACTTCAGCTTCTTCACGTTCTTTCCGGAACCGACCTTGCGAAGGATTTTGAAGCCGGAAAATTTAAAACGCTTGAACTCGATGAATACATAAGTATTCTTGAAGAATGCATCCGCCGTCTTCCGCCGGAAATGACTATCCACCGCCTTACCGGCGACGGAAGCAAAAAACATCTTGTTGCGCCCCTTTGGTCGGCGGATAAAAAACGGGTCCTCAACGCAATAAATTCCGCCTTTGAAAAAGATAAACTTGAACAGGGGGAGCATTTATGAAATATGAAAACGTTGTTTCCGGAAAATTCAAAAACCGCCCGAATCGATTTATCGCCCATATTGAAATTGACGGAAAAGAGGAAATCTGCCACGTTATGAACACCGGAAGAATGAAGGAACTTCTTCTTCCGGATGCGGAGGTTTTTCTTTGCAGAGCAAAGAACCCGGAAAGGAAAACAAAATTCGACCTCATTGGCGTCCGCCGAAATGACGGGGAAATTATAAATATCGATTCAATCGCTCCGAATAAGGTTGCCGGAGAATACATAAAAACCCTTTTCCCGGAAGCGAAACTCGTTAAACCCGAAACTTTCTTTGAAAAAAGCCGCTTTGATTTTTACATAGAGGATAATTCCGATAAAATATTCCTCGAGGTAAAAGGAGTCACCTTGAATATTGACGGCCAGGCTCGCTTTCCGGATGCTCCCACCGAAAGAGGCGCAAAACACCTTCACGAACTTATTGAAGCGAAAAAAGCAGGTTTTCGCGCCTGCGTTCTTTTTGTGATCGCCATGAAAGGCTGTTCTTCTTTTGCGCCGAACTCCGCAACCGACCCGAAATTCGCGAAGGCTCTTTTTGAAGCAAAGGAAAACGGGGTCGAGATTTTTGCGGTTGACTGCAAGGTTGCTGCAAACGGAATTTTTGCGGATAAGTCCGTTCCCGTTTGCTTTTCTGAATAAAAATCTTGCATTTGCGGCAAAATCGTGTATAATAGAAAGGTAAAACGCCGGTGTGATGGAATTGGCAGACGTGACGGACTCAAAATCCGTTGATAGCGATATCGTGTGGGTTCGACCCCCATCACCGGCACCATAACAACCACGAAAAAGTGGGTAAATAAAAGCGGATAGCCATGAGAAAAATGGCTATCCGTTTTTTGTTTGCTTATTTTATGATTTTGTTTTTTTATCTTCCGTATTTCTTCCAGTCAAGAGCCTGACCACAACGATCACAATATGCCTGATATTCCCTTTCAAGCGTTATTCCGCACCTTGGGCAAACTGGGTATTCATATCCCTCCGCACAAACAAAGCTTTCCGTAACCGCCATGGAAAGCCTGTAAGAGAGTGCAATCTCCGGGGTTATAATTTTCTCTGTTTTATGCCGCATCGTCTTCCGCCGCTTCCAAAACTTTCCGAAGGCTTTCGAGAAACGCCATGGGATCGTTACAGCAATAAATCAGATACAACACCAAAGTAAGCGCGCTGCAGCAGGAATTTCCGTGGTCGAGTTCCGCATAGGAACGGTCGTCCATAACAAGCAAATCCGCCATTTGGGATTGGGTATATTTCATTCTGGTTCTTGTTTTTATTAAATCATTATAGAAAAAGTTCTTGAAAGTTCTTTGATAGATTTTTCTCAATGAAGTCGCCTGCTTTCGTCGGAATCCATCAAAATTCTAATAAAAAGTGTTGGATTCGAACATGAGGCATACCTCATGTAATTACTGACAAATTGTAAAAACAGTTTCTGCTGTATTCAAAATAAAAGACAATTTTTAAAATTTATTGTAACAAGCCGCTTGTTTTAAGTGTTTGTTTGCTTTCCTTTAACATCTATGATAAACTTTTTATAACAATGGTTTTTGGGGGAGATTTTTTTGATTTCAGTAATTATTGCCGCAATAGAAAATGACAGAGAAAGGGACTTTATTGCGGATATTTATGATAAATATTATCCGAATATGAAAATGCAGGCATACAATATTGTCCGCAACAACGAAGAAGCAGAAGAACTTGTTCACGATGCTTTTGTAAAACTTATTGATAAAGTTGATACAGTTATGAATGTTGCGCCCGAAAAACTCCCGTCATACATAATGGCGACAGTCCGTAATATCGCGATCAACAGATGGAAAAAGAATAAAAAAGATTCGGAAAACAGCTTTTCGTTAGATAATGAAGACGTAAATTTCTGGATTAAAGACAGCCATGCGCTTCCGGAAGATTTATATATACAAAATGAAAAGCTCCGCCTGCTGAGCGGAGCTTTGGCAAAACTTTCGGAAAGGGATCGTCTTCTTCTCGAAGCAAAATATATTCTCAGAAAAAAGGACGAAGAAATTTCAAAACAGTTCGATATTTCTCCCCAATGCGTAAGAATTTACGTTATGAGGGCAAGAAGAAAAGCCTATGCAATTCTTGAAAAGGAGGATATATATGAATAATAAAATTCTATCCGAAGAATCCATAGTTGAAGAATACGAGAATCTTGTTTTTGAAAAAGTTTTTTCAATTTATTGTGCAGAAGAAAGCAAAGAGATTTTTAAGGAAATCCGCGAAAGAGAAAAGCATGAAACAGAAGGAAAGCAAGTTATTGAAAAGCTGTTCAATAAAAAGGAACGCAAAGAAAATCTGAATACCCTGGGAAACATCTTCAAAAAAGGATTTGTTTTTGCGGCATCCTTTGTTCTTGTTGCAATTATTTCCGTTTCTTCCGTAGTTGTTGCTTCGGCAGATATTCGGGAGGTAGTTACCGATATAATTTATCACCTTGTTTTTGAGGAAAATGAAAGATATACAAAAATTTCGCCAGCGGAAACAAGCGATTTTATTGACCCTGAGCTTTATGATTGGGAAGGAGCATACGCGCCGACTTATATGCCGGAGGGGTTTGAATTTATGAGCAGAGATGATTTTGATTTATACCACACTATTGGATACTCAAACGGAGATAAATTAATTTATATATCTCAGTTTTCTGACAATACATATAAAATTGATACCGAAAATGCTTCAAAAATAACATACACAAATATAAATAACAGTAAAGCAATAATTGTTAAGAAAGATGATAAAAACATCGTAAGTTGGTCATTAGGGCAAACCATGATGTGGATCAGGGGCAACGTAGATGTTGATGAATTAATGAAAATTGCAGAAAGCATGAAAATAGTAGAGTAATATAAAATTGTTACATTTTTTGCTTTTTTGTGTTATTAATAAAAAAAGCAAAAGAGGTAATAAAAATGAAAACAAAAAGAGCTATTTCACTTATTTTGGTGTTTGTATTTTGCTTTTCTTTTCCAATGCAATCATTTGGTGCATTAAAAGAAGAAAATACTGTAATGCCATATTATATTACTATTGACGGAATTGTTCCTTTGATGAACGAAAGAGACGGTGATCTTTATGCAAGTATTTCCGTCGGAACTTTAAAAACCTGTTCCATTGAAATCACTATGTCAATCCAGCGTTCCGCTCATGGCACAAGCTGGTCAACTTACAGGAGTTATCCAAAAGTAACTTTAAACACCGGCGGTTCTCGTACCGCTTCTCAAATTGCTTACGATGTTCCCGGTGGCTACTATTACAGAACTTACGGAACTATCAAAGTTTACGTCAATGGCGTTCTTACCGATTCCGATACGGCAGAATCCGACCCGATTTACGTAAGCATTCTCAACAATTAAAAAAGGCGGACAGCCCTTCAAACTGGGCTGTCCGTTTTTTGTTACATTTTTTAAAAATATTGTCATATATAATGAAACGGATAGTCCGAAGAAGATGGCTATCCGTTTTTATTTCAAATATCAGCATCAGTTGTTTCGATTTAAAAAATGGTCTATGAGGAAAGAAACCGTTTCTCTGTCAGAATCATTGAGCATGGAAAGTTTAAGCGAGATAGATTGAATATCATTAGTATTCTGCTTACCCGTTAAAATGTAATCTGTACTAACATTAAGGATCTGGCTCAGTTTTATAAGATTTTCAATTTTTATTGCCTTGTTTCCGCGCTCCATATTAGAAATCATCTGGATAGAAACATTCATCTTTTCTGCAATTTGTTCCTGCGTATATCCAAGACGTTTTCTGCAAAACTGAATCCTGTTTCCGATATCACGCAAATCCAATTCTGTCATTATTACACCGCCAACTTAATTTTTAGGTATATTATATGTATTTATAGTTTAAATTATAAGCACCTAAAGATTGACTTCATTAAACTATAGGACTATAATAAAACAGAATAGGGATAGTATACCCATTTTTAGAGAAAGGGGGCGAAGCTATCTTAATATGGAAAAACGAAAAATAACAGTTGCTGCCGTATCGCTGATACTGTGTTTTGCCGTTTTGATATCCTCGAGTTATGCATGGCTTTCAATATCCCGCTCTCCTGAAATAACAGGAATGTCAACCAATATAGGTTCCAACGGAAGCCTTGAAATAGCTTTGACTTCTGCAGAAACTTTTGAAGATCCTTCAAAGATAAGAAACGGTATAGGAGATTCTTCTGTTGTTCAGGAGAAAACGGTTTCAAATCTTGCATGGGGAAATGTAATCGATTTGAATGATGAAAGTTATGGACTTGAGCAGATTGCTTTTCGCCCGGCAAAACTTAATGTATTTGTTGGTGAAGATGAGAAAAAAATCGTCAACAGCAATTTGCTTGGTTTTGTAGATTACGGTTATGACGGAAGAATAGAACGGCAGAATATGGACTCTGTTTCTTCAGTTTATTCTGAAGAAGGCTTCATCTTCAATTCTGAATCACAGAGCCACGGAGTTCGCGGAATAGGAACAATCTCGAACGTTTCTTCCCAACAGGCAACGCTTACCGCTTCCCGCTCTTTTGTAGTTTCTTACAAAAGCTCTGCATTGGCAGAAACAAAAGCGGCTCTTGATTCTAACGGAGAAAGCATTATCCACATTCTTCAAAGAAGGTATTATTTTTTTGAAGATACTTTTACTGCAGAAGACGTTAAGGTTTTGCAAAATACTGCAACAAGAATGAAAAAAGCTCTCGATTATGTGGATTTAGCTTTAAGGCAGGGAATAATCGGATATGCTTCTTCTTTAATTGAAGATGAAGAAACATTTAAAACTTTGCGCTCCACCGTTGAAAACACTTCAATTCCTCTTTCGATGCTTGTTTCTTCAATTCCAGGTGGATTGCCATCCGGATTTTCTGACTGGGTAACCAAGACGGATGAAAAACGTTTTGAACTTCAAAAAGCAATAGTAACCTGCAATGCTCTTGCAACGAGAGGCGCAACGAGTGAACAGCTTTCTGCGATAATCGGTGCGATAATTGATCCCGGAAAAGTATATCTTGGAAATCATAAACTTTCATCTGCGGATGCATTTGAAAACATTGGCACCGATAATGTTCTTACTTTTGCACCCGGTTCCGGAGTTTTTGCAGATATTGCAGACTTTTGCGGAAATTACAATATTCTTTTCACTTACGAAGAAAATTCTGGAATAGAGGCTTTTTCTTCCTCGGTTAAAGAACCCCATCTTGAGTGGATTTCCGAAAAACTTGAAGAAATAGAACCTGCCGGAACGGAAAACGGTCCAACTTCTGCAAAGATAGAAGATATTTACGGATTTGCTATGGATATTGCATTCAGATGCAATCAGGAATCGAACCTTTTGCTCCAGACCGAAGCTGCTCTTCGCTATGGAAAAGAAACCGAAACCGGAGAAAATATGGGAAGCGGAAGCTTTATGAGCTTTTCTTCCGAACAACTAAACGAAGAACAGATTTTGCAGCTTGCAGATGCAATACGTATCGGCTTTATTGATAATCAGAATAATCTTGTCGCCGTTGCAAAGCTTGGAACAAGCAACTACATATTCAACGAAGGAACTTTCTCTGCTCCTATCTGGCTTTATGAATATGAACTTTCAGAAAACGGAAATTTAATCATGGGCGAACGGCGTAAAGAAGACGGAATAATAACCGGACTTACAAATGATGTTCCAATAATCATTACTGCTGTTGTGTGGCTTGACGGAGATAATATTTACAACAGCAATGCAGCAATATCAAATCAAAGTATGACAGGTACACTTAATCTTCAGTTTGCAAGCAGTGCGGAACTTAATCCCGCAAATATTGCAGTTAATATAAAAGAGTAATTGATCACGAATTAAAAAGTGTGAAATATGAAAGGAAAAATTTTGGAGGCGAAAACTTATGAAAAAACGTAAGGACGATCGCGAATACACCAAGAAGGAATTCAAAGGACTTAAAAGAAAACTTCTTTCTGCATTCACGATGTTCATGGTCGCAACGATTCTTATGACCTCGACTTCTTATGCATGGTTTGTTCTTTCTGTTGCACCGGAAGTAACCGGAATCAGCACCAGTATCGGTGCAAACGGAAGCCTTGAAATGGCTTTGCTCACAACCGAAACAAGAGCAGACCTCAGCACCATAAGAACAGCCGTAGGCGAATCCCTTGCACAGAGAAATCCCAGTGCAAACAATACCTGGGGTAACCTTGTTGACCTGAGCTATTCCGAATACGGCCTTGGAGAAATCATGCTTCTTCCTTCAAGACTCAATGTTGTTCAGGGCTCCGATGGATATTCTGTTGATACCAACATCATTTCCGTACCGTCCTATGGATTTGACGGAAGAATTGTTGAGCTCAACGATGAAACCATGAGTGCGGTTTATAAAAACAACGAATTTTCTCTTATTGTTGATAGTCAGGATTACGGCGTAAGAGCAATCGGTACCACCGACACTCTCAGCGTACAGGCAAGCGCTCTTGCTCTTGCAAAAGCAAACATCAAAACTTACCTTAATAATGCAAAAAGTAGTACTAATTCTATACTTAACAGTTATGGCGATGATTTGTTCGATATCATACTTACATATACTACAAATGGAACGTATTATGATAGTGAACTGAATACTCTTAAATTGATGATTGCAAGCATCGATGGTGTTGCGGATTACATTGACAGAGCGATTCGTCAGGGTTTTGTTGCTGTTGCCGCATCTGAAATTTCTGACAAAGCAACCTTTACTGCGGTTCGTGACAGGGTAATGGATACTTCCAAAGAACTCAGCACAATTATGGAAGAGCTCGAAGAAATAGGAGAGATCCCTGCAGAATTTATAAACTGGGTAAACGAATTTTCCGAACTTCAGAACGATATAAATGCTGCAAACAATGCCGCTAATGCCCTTTCAGGAGGAAGCTATACATGGGATCAGTTCCGTAATATTCTTGATTATATAATGAATATTAATTATGTTTATATTAATGACACAATTTTCCCTAATTTTGATAAAAGTTCTGCAACAGGTCTTATAGGTAGTACAATTAAACTTGATCTTGGTCCAAATTCAGGAGTTTTTGTAGATATTGCAAATTTTATTGGAAACTACAATTATGCAAAAGAGTATTTTCAAAATACCATAATTGATATTCATACGGTTTCCAATGTTAACCCTGCATACCTTGATGCTTTGGACGAAGCAATTAAAGATCTTGGAGCAGCAGACGGCGGTGAAGGCGCAGAAGCTGTTGCTCTTACCGCAACTTACGGTTATGCAATAGACCTTGCTTTCCGCTGCAATGCTGCTGTTTCCAACCTTCTTCTCCAGACTACCCCCGAACATCGTGTTTATGACGGTACTGAAACCGGAAGCGCAATGGGCGGCGGAAGCTACATGGAATTCAGCACCAAAGACAACAGCTTCGGCGTTGATAAAATGGTCGAACTTATGGATGCTGTAAGGGTTACCTTCATTGACGATAAAAATAATATTCTCGGTATTGCAAAACTTAATACCAGCAACAGAGAAATTACCGCGGAAGGCGTAAAAGCTTCTCTTTATCTCTATGATTTCAGCCTCAGCGAAGAGGACAACTCCATTCTCATGGGTGAACGCCGTAAAACCGAAAACACAATCACTTCTCTTGATCAGAATGTTGCAAAAGCAATTACTGCTGTTGTTTGGCTTGACGGTGATATCGTCGATAACACCATGGTTTCCGCAACCGAATCTGCTTCTCTTAACGGCGTACTTAATCTTCAGTTCTCAAGCAGTGCAAACCTTATCCCTGCATCCAACAGTGAACTTCTTAATGTTACCGCAGATAAGGGTCAACTTGAAGAAGCTCTCGGTGAATATACCGCGGCGGACGGTGAAATCACTCTTGGACAGCGTAATTACACCACCGTTAGCTGGGAAGCTTTTGTTGAAGCTTATAACTATGCTGTTGCAGTAAACAACAACCCCAATGCAAATGACAGCCAGGTTTATTTTGCAGCGCTTGCTCTTGCAGAAGCAGAAGCAAATCTTGAAGTAATTTCCACCAATGCTGTTGAAGCAAAGATTTCCGAAGTTCGTGAACTTATGGGAACTTCTCCTTCCGATAAAGCTGAGCCTAAAGAATTTGTTGATGAAAACGGCAACGTTTATTACGAAGCAAATCAGGTTGACTATAATAAAAATCTCCACGATGAAGGCAACGAAATCTTTACGCAGATTTATACCGATGAAAGCTGGCAGAACCTTGCAAACGCTCTTTATGATGCCGAAGCAACCGTTTCCAAACCTATTGATAAGCTTACCGACGCCGAACTGAATGCGGTTCTTACGGAACTTACCGATGCGGAAGAAAAACTCCAGCGCAGAGTTTTCTATGCTCCTTATGAATATAACGGCAAGATTTATTACGAGGCAATCTGTGATGCAAGCAATGCGGATACTTACGGAAAATGGTATGATTCCGACTTCAAGCGTATTGTTGCGGATCTTACTATTTTGAATCTTGATGCATATGCCGTACCGGCTGATGTCTTTGAAGTTGTTCAGGATCATGTTCCGAATACAACAACTACTATAACTCCTTACGTTGATGTTCTTGATGATTTCTATCCTTCGCTTAGAAATGAAGTCATAAAAGCAGCTAAATGGAGTGTTTTCGACGTTGCATATTTTGATGATACCCGCACTGAACCCGAAGCAAAAGAACCTCAATACGGTGAAATTTTTGAACTTGTTTACGAAAACGAATCCGCAGGAGTTACTCTTAATCTTACCGGTAAAGAAGGCGAAGCAAGAATAGAAATTCTTGTTCTTACCGAAAATGGTATTGTTAATAAAATTATCAAAGAATTTACTATTTATACCCCCGCAGAAGACATAAAGGTTGATTTTGACACAGACGAACTTAAAATAGGTGAAAATGCCAATGCGGAGGCAAGCCTTTATTACAGCGGCAATCCTGAATATAAAGAAAATATCAAAAAAATTACCTGGGCGTCCGAAAACACAAACGTAGCGACCGTTTCCGGTAACACAATTTCCGCAAAAGGAGAAGGAATTGCTATTATAACAGTAACCATAGAAACTGAACAGGGTAATGTCTATACTGACTATGTTACGGTTAATGTCTCGAAATAAATTTTGAAACACATACATTCCTTTCATAAAAGTCCCCCTTTGCTTATCAAGCGAGGGGGATTTTTCCTTTATAAAAGAATATACTATCTCCATCTTCATACAGAGCTTTTTTAGAAGTGTACTCTTCTCCACCCACACAAAAAACACCTGCTTATTTTTGAGCACCGGCGTGCTCATCACCTATACCTCATCGGTGCTCAAACACAAATGGTAAAAAATGGAAGGTGCTCACTGATGGTGTATCACCGGCACCATAACAACCACGAAAAAGTGGGTAAATAAAAGCGGATAGCCATGAAGAAAATGGCTATCCGTTTTTGTTTGCTTATTTTATGATCTTGTTTTTTTATCTTCCGTATTTCTTCCAGTCAAGAGCTTGCCCACAACGATCACAATATGCCTGATATTCCAGTTCAAGCGTTATTCCGCACCTTGGACAAACCGGGTATTCATATCCCTCCGCACAAACAAAGCTCTGCTCTTTTTTAGTACCTCCGTGCTCATCGGATGTAAATAAAAAACGGCGCCCTTCGGCGCCGTTTTTTTCAATTATTATATTACCAGGTGGATTCCTCAAATTTAAGTTCGATAAGGTCGCCTTCTGCGGGAACATAGCTCCAAAGGCCAACGGTTGCGTATTCGCCGTTGTAATAACATGCCCAGTAAACGCTCCAGTTTTCAGCATCCTGTTCAAGTTCACCGATGCTTCCGATCATATCGCCGTCATAAACGGTATAATCGATTCCGTTTTCGGTGAGGTATTCTTCAATCATTGCGGCGGCGGTTTTATTTTCGGCAATTTCTGCTTCGAATTCATAGAGAACAGCATCGTTTACAGCATCGGAAATTACAAATTTCGCGGTGGGTTTTGCGCCGCAGGCGGCAAAGCTGAGTACCATAATAAGGACAAGAACGAGAGAAATGATTTTTTTCATTGTTGTTTCCTCCTTTGGGAAAATATTTTTTCAACAACTGCATTATACTCCGATTCAAAGCCAACCGCAAGATTGGAAGATGTTCCTTTCTTGCTATGTTTTAATCAGAGAATTTCGGAAAGAGCGGCAAAATCCCCGAGAGAAAGTTCTTCTGCCCTTGCGTTGGGTCCAAGGCCGCATTTTTCCAGAGCCGCAAGAACTTCGTCTTTTCCGATTCCGAGACCGGAGGAAAGAGAGTTTGTAAGGGTTTTTCTCCGCTGGCTGAAAGAAGCTTTTACGATTTTGAAGAAATGTTTTTCATCGGCTACCTTCACCGGCGGTTCTTTTCTTAAAGTAAGGCGTATAACCGCGGAAGTTACGTTCGGCGGCGGAACAAAGTTGCCTTTTGAAACGTCGAAAAGTTTTTCCGGTTCGCTGTAATAGTTGATTGCGGCGGAAATTGCTCCGCAATCCCTTGTTCCGGGTTTTGCGGCAATACGGACCGCCGCTTCTTTCTGCACCATTACGGTAAGGTTTTCCGCGCCGATGTTTTCTTCAAGAAGCTTCATGATAATCGGCGAAGTTATATAGTAAGGAAGATTTGCGCAGACAACAAAAGGCATATCGCCGAAATGTTCCTTTATAACGCTTTTAAGATCCAGTTCAAGCACGTCCGCATTGAGAATCGTTACGTTATCAAATTCCGCAAGGGTTTCATCAAGCACCGGAAGAAGCGCCTTATCGATTTCGATGCTCAGAACTTTTTCCGCCCGAAGGGCAAGTTCTTTTGTGAGTACGCCCATTCCGGGACCGATTTCAAGCGCGCAGATTCCCGGGCCGACTCCGCTTTCTTCGGCAATTCTCGGGCAGAGATCCGGGTTTACGATAAAGTTCTGGCCGAAGCTTTTTGAAAATTTGAAACCGTGGCGTCCAAGAATTTCGCGCACCACGTTTATGTTCGAAAGTTCAGGCATTTTTATCCTCCTAAACGAAAAATTTCTTTATATTATTATACCTATTTATTATCAATATGTAAAGTTTTTTGCATATCGACGGTTTTTCCTTGACGGAATCGGTGTTTTAATATAAAATATATTAGTTAAAAACTATCTTTTCGGAGGCGAAAGAATTGATTAAACTTGTCAACGTAAATAAATATTTCGGAAACCTCCATGTACTTAAAGATGTCAATCTTGAAGTTAAGGAAGGCGAAAAGCTTGTAATAATCGGACCTTCCGGAAGCGGAAAGTCCACAACTGTCCGCTGCATGAACTTTCTTGAAGAACCTTCTTCCGGCGAAGTTTATATCGACGGCGAACTTCTGACCCATAAAAACAAAACCGAACTTGTAAGGAAAACTTCCTCAATGGTTTTCCAGCAGTTCAACCTTTATCCCCATATGGACGTTCTCCATAACCTTACCCTTGCACCGATCAAACTCCAGAAAAAAAGCAAAGCCGAAGCGGAAGAACTTGCGATGAAATATCTTAAAATCGTAGGTCTTGAAGATAAAGCGCACGTTTATCCCGGAAATCTTTCCGGCGGCCAGCAGCAGAGAGTTGCAATTGCAAGGGCGCTTACCACCCAGCAGAAAATCATTATTTTTGATGAACCGACTTCCGCCCTTGACCCGGAAACCGTTCAGGAAGTTCTCGACGTTATGATCCGTCTTTCGGAAGAAAACATCACAATGGTCGTTGTAACCCATGAAATGGGATTCGCAAGGGAAGTTGCGGACAGAATCGTTTTCATGGACGAAGGAAGAATAATCGAGGAAGGAACCCCCGAACATTTCTTCACAAACCCCGAAAACGAAAGAACAAAAGCCTTCCTCGGAAAAATCCTCCGTCAGTAAGGCAATATAAGGAGATTTTGTTAAATGAAAAAAATTCTTGCATTTATTCTTGTTTTTGCAATGCTCTTCGGTTTTTCCGCTTGCGGCAAAAGTTCCGAAATCACACCCGAAACCATTAAGGAACGCGGTGTTCTCCGTGTCGGAGTAAAGGATTCCCTTATCGGAATGGGATATCTTAACCCCGAAACCGGCGAATACGAAGGTCTTGAAATCGATATTGCCCGCGAAATTGCAAAAGAACTGGGCGTTGATATCGAATTCCTTGTTGTAACACCCACAACCCGACTTCAGATGATCGATTCCGGCGATATCGACATCAGCCTTTCCAACTTCACCATCACCGAAGAAAGAAAAATGAGCTATCATTTTTCCGCTCCCTATTACACCGATGCAGTCGGCGTAATGGTACTCAAAAATTCCGGAATTTCTTCCCTTGAAGATCTTGACGGAAAAACAATCGGCGTAACCATGAGTTCCACCTCCGCCCAGTCACTTAAAGAATATCTCGGCGAAGGATTTGAACTTTCCTTTGATGAATTCGATGACCATGCTTCCATAAAGCTTGCTCTTTCTTCCGGCGCAATTCAGGCACATTGCGTTGATACCGTCGTTCTTTCCACCTATATGGACGACACCACCGTTATTCTTGAAGACCGTTTTGCCGCACAGCCTTTTGGCGTTGTATCCAAACTTTCCAACACCGAACTCAACGCATACGTTGACGCTCTTATTGAAAAATGGCTTTCCGACGGAACAATTGATTCCATCCGCGAAGCAAACGGACTTCTTCCGAGTTTTGAGGGATAAAATTCATCAAGCCTCCCTTGTCAAAGGGAGGTGGATTTTTTGACCGCTTGCGGTCAAAAAAGACGGAGGGATTCATTCAAAAGAATCCCCCAGTCACGCACCTATTCTTAAAGGCGTGACAGCCCCCTTTAACAAGGGGGCCTTAAAAGGTACGAAAGGAAGTGAAAAGCTTTTATGAACAGCGGAATTTTCGCTCTCTGGCGCTGGGAAGCGCTTTGGGCATCGAGAACCGAATTTATCGACGCATTTTTCGTTACCGTTGAAGTTTCGGTTTTTGCGCTTATTCTTGCGCTTTTCCTCGGAGTTGTTTTCGGGCTTTTCTCTTCCGGAAACAACAAAATTTTAAAAGGCATCGCAAGAGTCTATGTTGAATTCTTCCAGAACACTCCTCTTGTTCTTCAGGTGCTTTTCATGTATTACGGTCTGCTCTATGCCGGAATCGGTCTTTCAAAAGAACAGATCGGCGTAATCGGGCTTGGCGTTTATACCGGCGCATATATCTCCGAAGTTGTGCGCACCGGAATAACCTCGATTCCTCACGGACAGATGGAAGCAGCTCTTTCCCAGGGATTCACCCATTTTCAGGCGATGAGATACATAATCCTTCCCCAATCAGTAAAAATTGCGCTTCCGCCTCTTGCAAACCAGATGGTTGCCCTTATCAAGAACACTTCCGTTCTTGCAATGATTGCAGGCGGCGACCTTATGTACCGTTCCAATGCATGGGCTTCCAACGGAACTTTGAGCTACGGACCGGCATATCTTGTTTGCGGAATTCTTTTCTTCTGTCTTTGCTTCCCGCTTACATATTTTGCAAAGCGTTATGAACGCAAACTTAAGAATCAGACGAACACTTCCGGAAAGGAGGCGTCCGCAGAATGATCGAAGAAATTGCTCTTATCTTTACAGATTATAATATTTCCTATATTATTGCCGGTCTTGGAATGACGCTTCTTATCGCTGTTGTCACTCTTTTCGGCGGAACTCTTTTAGGAACGGTTCTTGCGCTTTTTAACCATTACGGAAAAGTGGGCAGAAAAATCGCTTCGGTGATAGTCGAAATTTTCCGCAACACGCCTCTTCTTCTTTGGGTTTTTGTTGCAATTGCGGCGGTTCCTCTTCGTTCGATTCTCGGAAGAGCGCTTGTTGCAACGGTTATATTCAACGCGGCTATCATTTCCGAAATAATCCGCGGCGGACTCAACGCAATTCCGAAAGGACAGATCGAAGCAGGAAGAAGCCAGGGTTTCAGCTTTTTGCAGATCATGATTTACATAATCCTTCCCCAGACCTTCCGGAAAATTGTTCCGACTCTCACAAGCCAGAGCATCACGATAATCAAGGATACTTCCTATCTTGCGCAGATCGGCGTTGCGGAACTCATGTTCGTTGTAAAGAAACTTATGTCAACGGCGAACAACTTTACCGGACACCCCATCACCGCGGAGGACGTTTTCATCCTTTTCGGAGCGGCGGCAATAATCTATTTTGCAATAAACTTCGGACTTTCCGTTGCGGTCCGCAAAATGCAGAAAAAGCTTGATATGAATATGAAATAAAAAAAGCACCCGAAAGGGTGCTTTTCTTTTGCCTTTTCTGTTGAAACCACCGCTTCACGGTAGGGAACGGTCTTGACCGTTCCGTTTAGCCTTCCCTTGGGGGAAGGTGGATTTTCTGCGGTTTACCTCAGAAAAGACGGATGAGGGGCAAACCCTGTCCAATAAAAAAACGGGCGCACACATAGGTGCGCCCCTACAAAGATTCAATATAAACCCGCTGCTTCACGGTAGGGAACGGTCTTGACCGTTCCGAAAAAAGCAGAAAACGGATTGCCACGCATGCCTTCGGTATGCTCACAATGACAAAACCATGTCATTCTGAGCGAAGCGAAAAATACGGATTTTTCGAAAAAGGATTCCCTAAGATTTAATTTTGTTCGAAACCAAAGCCGGGAAGTTCTGAATCATAATAAAAATTAAATTTGAAAGCTTTTTCTCTCATCACCTGATAAAGTTCGGCGAAAGTTGCTTGGTAATAAGGTTCCAAAAAAAGAATACCGATTCCGCAGGTTAAAGACCCGAGAAGTATCCAGCCAATAAAGGAAAGTTCAAGCAGGAAAATATCAAATTTTTCGTTATCGGTCATCTTTTTGGAGAGTTCAAAGGCGCGCTCGGAATCTATTCCGGGGTTTTCCGAAAGAATATAGGGGACCATATAATATTCATAGTTTTTTATAATTCCGGGGATGAACAAAAGCAGGCTCCAAAGGAAAATCTTAAGATTCATAAGAAACATGATTTTAACTACATTGAAATAATTTCCGCTTTTAAAAACCCAGAAAACACGCTCAACATTTGAACCGGAAAGGCGGTTTTCCATAAAAAATCTGTTCATTCCGACGAGGATAGGAAATCCGATAAAGATATTGCAGAGGAAAGAGATGATAAAAACAGAAAGAGAAACCATTCCGATAGTAGCGGCAGTTTCTTCATTTTCAAAAAGTCTTTCAAATTCGGGAAATTCCTTTGCAATAGAGAATAAGTTGCTTGGGTCGGTCATCAAAAGACCTGTCACGATTGTTGCAAAGAAAGGAGTCCAATAGCCGAAGCGATTAAGTGCGGATTTTGCTTTTTGTTTAAGTTCGGAATTTTGCCACATAAAAACACCTCCTGTAATTTTATTATAGCATGAATTAAAAATTTGCAAAAGTTTTGAAAAACATTGCATAATTGCGTCACTATTTCGTCATTTTCTCTATTTATTATATCATGACGCTATAATTAAGTCAATAATTAGTCATGGGTGATTTATATGAAAAATGAAATGGGACGCTTTACTTTAAGAATTCCGAAAACTCTTCTTGATAAAATCGGCTATATTGCCGAATATGAAGGCAGAACCAAAAACAAAGAGATTGAACAGCTTGTTAAAAAGCGTATCAGCGATTTTGAAAAAGAACACGGCATAATCGAGGTTGAAGAATAAAAAATGAGCACGCGGTTCGCGTGCTCATTTTTTACAATCGCAAAAGGCATTACAGCAGGGAACGGTCTTGACCGTTCCGTTTAGCCTTCCCTTGGGGGAAGGTGTCTGCGAAGCAGACGGATGAGGGGCAAGCTCTGTCCAATAAAAAAATGTACGGATAATATCCGCCCTTACTTGCAAAAAACGCAAAATATGTTAAAATAGCAACAGAACAAAACTCTCATGCAGGTTCAGAGTTTCTTGGAGGTGCAAAAATGAAAAACGAACTTTTAAGCATCGGAGAAATGGCTAAAATAAACAATATTTCCATATCGACCCTTCGCCTTTACGATGAGATCGGCCTTATAAAACCCTGCTATATCGATAAGGAAAGCCGTTACCGCTATTATAACATCCGCCAGAACGCAAGGCTTGATATGATTCAGTATATGAAGGCTCTCGGAATGGAGCTCAAGGAAATCAAGGAAGTTCTTGAAAGCGGCGACCCGAAACTTATCGAATCCATTCTTATCCGCCGTAAAAAGCAGGTAAAGGAGCAGATGGAGAATCTTAACCTTCAGCTTGCGGCAATTTCCCGCACTATTGAAAGCCTTGAACGCTACCGCAAATCCCCGAATATCGGAACGATTACAATTGAATATATCCCCCACCGGAAAATTTATTCCATGCCAACTTCCGTAAACTTTTATGATTACGGAATCGAGGTTTATGAAAACGAGCTTAAAGAGCTTAAAAACAGCCTTATTGACCATAATCTTCCCCAGATTTATTATTGCAACGCAGGTTCGACAATGAAAAAGGAAAGTTTTCTTGAAGGAAAACTTGTTTCCGACGAAATTTTTGTTCTTGTTGACGATAATTTTCCGCAAAGTGATTTTGTAAAGCGAATTGAAAGCGGAATGTATGTCTGCATCTATCTTGACAGTTTTGACGAGGAAGCGGAATATGCAAAGCGCCTTCTTGATTACTGCCACGAAAACAACTATAAAGTTGCGGGAGACTATATCTGCGAGGTTCTTACGGAATTCAGCGTTTTTGACGACGAAAAAAGGGGAATGTTTCTGCGTTTGCAGGTTCCGGTCGCTTTCAGATAAGTTAATAAAAATTTAACAAAATCCTCTTGACTCTCAAGCAGGGTTAGAGATTATAATAGTGTTAACAAATAAACACAAAAGGGGTATTTATTATGGAAAAAGTTAAAGTAGTACAGTACGGCTGCGGAAAAATGGCAAAATACATCATCCGTTACCTTTATGAAAAAGGCGCACAGATCGTCGGCGCAATCGACGTTGACCCTGCTGTTGTTGGCATGGATATCGGCGATTTTGCTGAACTCGGCGTAAAAACCGGCGTTACCATCAAATCCGACGCAGACGAAGTTCTTGACAACTGCGACGCAGATATTGCTGTTGTAACCCTTTTCTCCCTCGTAAGCGACTGTTACGATCATTTCGAAAAATGCCTTTCCCGCGGCATCAACGTAATCACCACCTGTGAAGAATCCACCGGCAGCTGGAGCACCAGCCCCGAACTCACCAACAAACTTGACGTTATTGCAAAAGAAAACAACTGCACTTTCGTAGGTTCCGGTATGGAAGATATCTTCTGGGTAAACATGATCGGCCTTGTTGCAGGCGGCGTTCAGAAAATCACCAAAATCGAAGGCGCTGTTTCCTATAACGTAGAAGATTACGGCCTTGCTCTTGCAGAAGCACACGGCGTTGGTCTTACTCCCGAAGAATTCGAAGAACAGATCGCTCATCCGGAAGTTCTTGAACCTTCCTATGTATGGTCTTCCAACGAATCTCTTGCTTCCAAATTCGGTTGGACCGTTAAATCCAACAGCCAGAAATGCGTTCCTTATTTCTATGATTCCGACCTTTATTCCGAAACCATGGGCAAAGTTATCCCCAAAGGCAACTGCATCGGTATGGCAGCAGTAGTTACCACCGAAACCTTCCAGGGCCCGATCATCGAAACCCAGTGCATCGGTAAAGTTTACGGTCCCGATGACGGCGATATGTGCGATTGGAAAATCACCGGCGAACCCGATACCGAGTTCCATGTTGTTAAACCCGCAACCGTTGAACACACCTGCGCAACTATCGTAAACCGCATTCCCGACGTTCTCAATGCTCCTGCAGGCGTTGTAACCGTTGATCAGCTTGACCAGAACAAATATCTCACTTTCCCGATGGAAAACTATTGCTGATTCCTTAATTAGCCGAAGAGGCGAAACTCCCAATTCGCCGGCAAATATAAAAAAGCTCACCTGCTGCGGTGAGCTTTTTTTGTTTGCTTTGCTTTGAAACCCGTCGCTTCACTGTAAAAAACGGTCTTGACCGTTCCGCAAAGCCTTCCCTTGGAGCAAAGCTTGCGAAGCGCGTCCTGTGGACGATGAAGCGAGCAAGGTTTGGCGCCGCGGTCAAAATATTCAAGGCGTTATGCCGCAGAATATTTTGGGCACCGCAAGAGTATAGGTGGATTTTCTGCGGTTTACCGCAGAAAAAACGGATGAGGGGCTTTTTAATACAAC
>JAZQUO010000052.1:0-40897 GCA_045631325.1 Oscillospiraceae bacterium | reverse complement strand
AAAGAAACCGGGTTCTACCTGAAAGAAAAGTCTAACCCCTGCAGTTTGCTCCCGCAAACGCCGTCCCCTTATCAAAGGGGACAAAATGCACCACCGAAAGAACGGAGATTTCTAATCCCGACCGTCGCCGCTCGGGGTCGGGAACGGTTTCTATTTCAGATTAACCGCCCGGTTATGTTGTTATCACCATTCATGGTAGGGAACGGTCTTGACCGTTCTGTTTAGCCTTCCCTTGGGGGAAGGTGTCTGCGAAGCAGACGGATGAGGGGAAAAAACCTGTCCAATTTAAAACGGGCGGATAATATCCGCCCCTACGGTTTTGCAATTATAAACCCCACCGCATTACGGTAGGAAACGGTCTTGACCGTTCCGAAAAGGGGAACGGATTGCCACGCTTTCTGCGAAGGCTCGCAATGACAGACCAATGTCATTCTGAGCGCAGCGAAGAATCCGTATTGTTCGAAAAGGATTCCCGGAGGGTCAGCCTCTTCGCTCTCATCCAATTAAAAAGGGTGTTTTTTATTATGCAACCGAAAGTTGCATTGTATCCGCTATTAAAATATAGTAAAATAAAATCAGAAAAGGAGGCGGATTTTATGGCTGTGGGAGAAAGAATCTCCGAACTTCGGAAAAGAAAAGAAATTTCCCAGGAAAAACTTGCGGAAATAGTCGGCGTTTCCCGCCAGGCAGTTACAAAATGGGAAAACGGAAACGCAAACCCGGATACGGAAAATCTGATCCGCCTTGCGGAAATTTTCGGCGTTTCGCTTGATGAACTTTGCGGAGTTGATTCTGAAAAACCGAAAAAGATAAATTACGCCCCGGGACATATCCTTGCGCTTTTTTCATTGCTGATTCTCACCGCCTATTGCGTAATCGGAGGAATTTCGGAAAATTTTGACGGAAACGTTCTTATGGTGCTTATAATTCTTGCGGTTCCGATGCATTGCTTAACCCACCTAATCTTCTGGGGAATGGCGAAAAGCGGTGAATTTTCAATGCTCGCCGGCTATGACGATTCCGTAAAATACAACACCGAAGAGATGAAAAGATACGTCATCGCTCTTGATTTTATGCTTGGTTTTGAAACGGTTTCCTATCTTTTCCTGATTGCTGCAACGGCGCTTATCCTTCCGGAATCCGAAATTTACGGATTTCTTCTTATAATGTATATTATTTCTTTCATTGCCGGAATTTTCTTCGTCGGTTTCAAATTCGGAGATAAAATCTATTCCAACCCGGCGGACGCAAAAAAAGCAAGAAGAGGTCTTCCTTCCTCGCTGATTCTTGTTGTGATAATGCTTCTTGCAATTTTCGGATTCATGCTTTTCTTCGAACTTAAAGGTTACGAAAACAACTCCGCTTCCGTTTTTCCGATGCTTGGAATGATGTTCGTTTCAATCGGTTTTTCCATTGGCGGATATCTTGCCGAAAGCCGCCGGCTTAAAAAAGAAGATGACCCGAAACCTTTCTTCGGGAAGCCTTTTATAATCTGCAATGTTTTTGCCGTTATTGCAATTCTGGCAATGGCGGTTATCTGATTTATTCCAAATCCGAATATTAATTGCTTGCAAAAACGGTGTGTGATATTATAAAATTACAAAATAAAAGTGAGGTGCTTTGAATGAACCGCAAACTCAGCAGAATGTTTTTCAATATCGGACTTGCTCTGGCTGTGATTCTGATTTTTGTCTGGGCTTTTTTGCAAAAAGACTGGATTGGTTGGTGCGGTGTTGGAGTTTTTGCACTGTCTCTTATTCAGCAAGCACTTTTTGACAGATGCCCCGATTGCGACGAATGGTTCAGTTACAGAGTAAAATCTCCGGATTTTTGTCCGAGATGCGGAAAAGACCTTAATAAAAAATAATATTTTGCAATAATTTTATGATTTCGGAACGAAAGGAGAAATTTTAGTGAGCCATAAAACAAGCAACCGTGTTTTAAGAATCTGCATCATTGTTTTTCTTTTGTTTTGCGGCGCCGCAATTTTATTTGAAGTGCCGGTTTTTATAGGAATCGGCGGGGTTATCGGAATTGCCGGAGCAATACAGAATTTTATTTATGACCGCTGTCCCCGTTGCGAAAAATATCTCAACAGTTTCTATCTCGGGAAAAAAACAAAATTCTGTCCGTTCTGCGGGGAAGAACTTGAGGACGAAATTTAAAAATCATAACAAAAAAGCCGCTCGGAAGAGCGGCTTTTGCTTTTTTATTAAACTCGAAGTTCGTCGGAAACAACAAGTCCCGGGTTTTGCTTCATCATATAGTTGAGCGCCCAGAGACCGCTGAAAACAAGAACATGGTGACCGCGGTAATCTTCAAGAACTTTGGTTCCGTTCGCAAGGTCAAGCTGATTAACGGGAACGGGACATTCGAGAATGAAGCGGAGATGTTCATAAGGAAGCGGGCTCATATAAAGTTCAACGCCGTATTCGCTCTGCATTCTGTAGCGGAAAACGTCGAACTGAAGGGTACCCACTACGCCGATGATCGCTTCTTCAAGACCGTAACCGGGAATCTTGAAAATCTGGATCGCACCTTCCTGGGCGATCTGTTCAATACCTTTGATGAACTGTTTGCGTTTCATGGTGTCCTTCGGACGGACGGACATGAAATGTTCCGGTTCAAAGGTGGGGATTCCGGAATAGCGGAATTTTTTGCCGGGCATGGTGATTGTATCGCCGATAGAGAAAACGCCCGGATCGAAAACACCGATGATGTCGCCGGCGTAAGCTTCCTCAACAATTTCGCGTTCCGCCGCCATGATCTGCTGCGGCTGGGAAAGACGCATTTTCTTTCCGCCCTGAACGTGATAAACTTCAGAATCGCGTTCGAATTTGCCGGAACAGATTCTCATGAAAGCAAGACGGTCGCGGTGTGCTTTGTTCATGTTTGCCTGAATTTTGAAAACGAAAGCGGAAAAACCTTCTTCAATGGGGTCGATAACACCTTCATCGGAAGTTCTTGCAAGGGGAGAAGTGGTCATTTTAAGGAAAGCTTCAAGGAAGGGTTCAACACCGAAAGTGGAAAGAGCGGATCCGAAGAAAACGGGGCTTAAAGTTCCGTTCTGAACAGCTTCCATATCAAAATCGCGGCCTGCGCCGAGAAGCTCAACGTCGTCGCGAATCTGCTCCCAGCTTTTTTCGCCGAGATAATTTGCAACTTCGGGGTCATCAAGTTCGATTTCAACGGAAGAGGATTTGCGGCCTTTGCCTTCGTCGCCGAAGAAAAGGATGCTTTTCTTTTCGCGGTCATAAACGCCCTGGAATTCCTTGCCGCAGCCGATGGGCCAGTTCATTGCGTAAGTATCGATTCCGAGTTCGCGTTCAACTTCTTCACAAAGATCGAAAGGATCCTTTGTTTCGCGGTCCATTTTGTTGATGAAGGTGAAAATCGGAATATGGCGCATGGAGCAGACTTTGAAGAGCTTTCTGGTCTGGGGTTCAACGCCCTTTGCGCCGTCGATTACCATTACTGCGGAGTCTGCAGCCATAAGGGTTCTGTAAGTGTCCTCGGAAAAGTCCTGGTGTCCGGGGGTGTCGAGGATGTTGATGCAAAAACCGCTGTGCTGGAACTGCATTACGGAGGAGGTTACGGAAATTCCGCGCTGCTTTTCAATTTCCATCCAGTCGGAGGTTGCTGCTTTTGCTTTTTTGCCTTTAACTTCGCCTGCCTGGGCAATTGCGCCGCCGTAAAGCAGGAATTTTTCGGTAAGGGTGGTTTTACCTGCGTCGGGGTGAGAGATTATCGCAAAAGTTCTTCTGCGTGAAATTTCTTCTTGTAAGCTGGGCATTTAAATTCCTCCATTAATAAACTATAACAATTAATTATATCATATATATTTTCCTCTTACAAGCATAAAAACGCGATTATAAAGCGGTTTTTTTGAAAAAAAGACTTTCCGGAGGCTGCGGAAAGATTCAGCCCCCTTGCGATTATGAACAAATTTTTTACAAGCTGTAAAATATTGTTAAATATTGCCGCAAAAACCCGCAGGACGGAAAACTTTATGATATACTGATTTTGCAAAAGCTTTTTGCAAAAATATTTGATTATAAAAAGGTGATAAATTGAAAACTATCGGAAATATTCTTTGGTTCGTTTTCGGCGGATTTGTTCTCTGGCTTGAATGGGTTTTTGCCGGAATCCTTCTTTGCATAACCGTAATCGGAATCCCCGCCGGGGTTCAGTGTTTCAAAATTGCGGGACTTTGCGCCCTTCCGTTCAAAAAAGAAGTTATCCACGAACCGGTGAAATTCGGCAACACTCTTTTCAATATTCTTTGGATCGCGCTTTTCGGTTGGGAAATTGCCCTCACCGCGCTTTTTTGCGGAATTCTCTGGTGCATCACAATAATCGGAATCCCTTTCGGAAAACAGTTCTTCAAACTTTCGGCCATGAGCCTTTTTCCCTTCGGAACAAAAGCCGTGCGCGGATAATTTTCCCCGGGACAAAGCAGAAAAAAGCCGTTTTTACGGATCGATGAAATGGCGGGCGGATTTTATTCGCCCGCTTATTTATTTTTTAATGGAACTTGTATGCGGCGCAATATTGTGATAATATTGATTCATCTGAAAAACGGGAGGCGCTTTAATAAATGATCGACGAAAAACTTAAAAAGGAACTCATTGAAAAAGGCAGAAGATTCATGCACGGATACCACGATGACGATCTGACCGCCGACAGCGATTATAATCCTTCCGACCAACAGCTTCGCCTGCCTCAACCGCCTCTTTGCAAGGCACCTATGGCGGATGAATCCGAAAGAATTGCTCTTCCGCTTGATTTTTCCGGACTTGAACTCAAAAACGATGTGATCTCCCTTATCCGCGACAGAAGAAGTTCAAGAGTATATACCGAAGAGGATATGAGCATTGAAGAACTTTCTTTCCTTCTTTGGGCAACCCAGGGAATCAAAAGCATCCGCGGAAAAAGCTATGCAACGATCCGGACCGTTCCCTGCGGCGGCGCAAGACATGAATTTGAAACTTATCTTATTGTAAGAAAAATTTCCGGTCTTGCCGAAGGAATCTATCACTATCTTCCGATGGAGCATGCAATAGAATTTCTCGGAAAACCGGAAAACATCGAAGAAACAATAAACGATACCCTTTGCGGCCAGAAATGGGCAGAAAAGGCAAACGTTGTTTTCTATTGGACAATGGTTGCCTACCGCGCGGAATGGCGTTACGGAACTCATTCCCACAGAGTCGCTCTTCTTGATGCGGGTCATCTTTGCCAGAACCTCTATCTTGCGGTAACCGCTCTCGGAACGGGAACCTGCGGAATCGGCGCATTTTCCCATGATGAATGCAACAAGGTTTTCGGAATCGACGGAAACGAGGAATACATGGTCTATACCGCTCCCGTCGGAACGGTAAAAGAAGAAGATAAAGCCGCGGAAGCCGCTTTCTATAAATTCGTCGAGGACGAAGGTCTTTGATAATTCACAATTCACAATGCATAATGCAGAATTATAAATTTAAAATTGAAAATGTAGGGCGGGGATTGCTCCTGCCGAAAAAGGCTCCCTTGTGCAAAGAGCAAAGCTTGCGAAGCGCGTCCTGTGGACGATGAAGCGAGCAAGGTTTGGCGCCGCGGTCAAAATATTCAAGGCGAATGCCGCAGAATATTTTGGGCACCGCAAGAGTTTGCTGTCACCGAAGATGACTGAGGGATTGTAACCCTGTCCAATTAAAAACGGCGGGAGCAAGCCCCCGCCCTACATTGATTTTGTTTAACCACCGAAAAATAGCCGGTAATTTCAAAAGAATCCCCCAGTCACGCACCTGTTCTTAAATGCGTGACAGTCCCCTTTGACAAGGGGGCCTTTTTTACAAAAAAACAGGCGGATAATATCCGCCCCTGCATTTTATCAACTTTAAATTTTCAACAAAAAAGGACACCTTGCGGTGTCCTTTTTTAATCGGATGAAATTATTTTCCGAAAACGATTTCAACAGTATCCTGTGCAATCATGAGTTCTTCGTTGGTGGGGATTACCCAAGCTTCAACTTTGCTGTCGCCGGTGGAGAATTTAGCTTCTTTGCGGCTTGCGTTGTTGTTGAGTTCTTCGCCGATGGAAAGGCCGAGATATTCCATGTTGGAGCAGATTTCGCCGCGCTGTACGGAAGAGTTTTCGCCGATACCGCCGGTGAAGATGATTGCGTCTACGCCGCCCATTGCTGCTGCGTAACCGCCTGCGATTTTCTTGATCTGATATGCGAACATATCAAGAGCAAGCTGTGCTCTGTGGTTGCCTTCTGCTGCTGCGTTTTCAAGGTCGCGGCAGTCGGAGGAAATTCCGGAAATTCCGAGGAAGCCGGATTTTTTGTTCATAAGGGTTTCCATTTCAGCAGGGGTAAGACCTTCTTTGTCCATGATGTAGGTTACAACAGAAGGATCGATGCCGCCGCAGCGGGTTCCCATTACGAAACCGTCAAGAGGGGTAAGGCCCATGGAAGTGTCGCAAACTTTGCCGTCTTTAACTGCGGAAAGGGAAGAACCGTTACCGAGGTGGCAGATGATGAGTTTGGTTCCTTCGGGATCTTTACCGGTGATTTCGAAATATCTCTTGGTGATGAAACGGTGGGAAGTTCCGTGGAAGCCATAACGGCGGATGGAATATTTTTCATAGTATTCATAAGGAATACCGAACATGAATGCTTTTTCGGGCATGGTCTGATGGAAGGAGGTATCGAAAACAGCGACCATGGGAGTTTCTTTTCCGAAAACTTCCTGGCAAGCTTTCATAGCAACAGCCTGGGGCGGGTTATGAAGAGGGCCAAGATCGCGGAATTTTACGCCGATATCTTCGATGAGTTCGTCGGTGATAAGGGTGGAAACTTTATATTTTTCGGAACCGTGAAGAGTTCTGTGGCCGATAGCTTTAATTTCGCTGATATCGGAAACAACTTTGTTTTCGCCTTCGGTAAGGAGTTTTACGAGTTCTTCGAAAGCTTCTTTATGGGTGGGGAAGCTTACATCATATTCGGTTTTGTAACCTGCTTCGGTTTTGTGGCTGATTCTGCCGTCGATGCCGATTCTTTCGCAAAGACCTTTTGCTACGACATCCTGGGTGTCCATCTCGATAAGCTGATACTTAAGAGAGGAGCTGCCTGCGTTAATAACAAGTACTTTCATGTTTTTCTAACCTCCAAGTATGTTGTCCCGATAAATTTTCCTTAAACTTCCGGCCATAGCAAAGCTGGCCTTCATTGACATTCGGGTGACAATTATATATTATTACATTATAAAACAAATTGCAAGAAAAAACCGTTAAAAAGTTGATTAAAACATTGTTTCTTTTAAAAAAACGGAGGAAATATATATGAAAATTGCCGGAATCATAGCGGAATATGATCCTTTTCATAACGGACACGCTTACCAGATCGCAAGAACAAAAGATGCGGGAGCGGACGCTGTCGTTGTTGTTCTCGGCGGCGAATTCACCCAAAGGGGCGAACCTGCCTGGTGCTCAAAATACACAAGAGCAAAAGCAGCCCTTCTTTGCGGGGCGGATCTTGTTCTGGAAATGCCGCTTCCCTATGCGGTCGCTTCCGCGGAAAAATTTGCCGAAGGCGGAATTTCCGTTCTCGATGCGCTTAAATGCGTCGATGTGCTGAGTTTCGGAAGCGAAAGTGGCGACGCGGAAAAAATAATGGAATTTGCAAGGCTTTTCGAGCGGGAGGATTTTATCGAAGAATATAAAAAAGCCCTTTCCGAAGGGATTTCTTCCGCGGCCGCAAGAGAAAAAGCCGCCGAAAAACTTGCGCCGGAACTTTCTTCCGTTGCCGCAAATCCCAACGACACTCTCGGCGCGGAATACTGCAAATGGCTGCTCCGCCTTAACAGCAAAATAAAACCGAGCACCGTCAAAAGATACGGCGCCGGTCACGGCGAAGCGGCGGTGCTCAAAAGCGGAATGGCTTCCGCGACCTATCTCCGAACTTTCGACGAACCGGAGGATATTTTTCCATTTGTACCATACAAATGTTACGAACTTCTGGCTCAGGATTACCGGGAAGGCAAGCTTCCCTTCAGCGAAAAGAAAATCGAACCGGCTGTTCTCGCGGTGCTTCGGACTATGGACGAAGAGGACTTTGCAAAGGTGCCCGATTGTGCCGCCGAAGGGCTTTATCATCGGGTTTTTGACGCCGTTCAGGAAGCAACAAATCTTGATGAACTCTATCTTTCAATCAAGACAAAACGCTATGCAATGAGCCGGGTAAAACGCATTGTTGCCGGGGCTTTTCTCGGACTTGATTCCTCGGTGCTCAAAGACGCAAAGCTTCCTTATATCCGCGTGCTCGGGATGAACGAAACCGGCGCCGCGGTGCTCAAAGAAGCAAAAGCCGCCGGATGCGAACTTCCGGTTTCCGCTTCCCTTGCGGATTTGGAGAAAACTTCCGAAACCGCCGCGCTTTTTGCAAAACTCGAAAACAAGGCGGAAAACCTCTGGCAGCTTGGTCTTCCGAAACCCGGAAAATGCGGATTGGCATATACGGCGAAGATTATTAAACATGAAAATTAAAATTATTCTAAAAAAATCCCCGTTTTGATGCAACAAAACGGGGATTTTTTTACACTATATGTATGTAAGAAATTTCCGGAAGGACGTGACGGCTTTGAAAAAATTCATAATTGCTTTTTTTGTTATCGTTTTGGCGCTGGCTTTTTGTTCCTGCGAAGTTTCCGAACCGGTTGCTGAAGAACCGGTACAGGGAGAAGAAATTTCTTCTTCGGAAGAGAAAATTTCTTCCGAACCCGAACCGGAAAGCAACGGAAAAAACGCCGGAATCGAAGCCGACCTTATAAAATATGCCGAAAACAATCATCTTCTTGAAGAAATCGGAATTTCAGCAAAAGCAGCCGATGTTATTATAAACGATGACGGAACGCTTTCTTTTGAACTTGCTGTTTCAAACGGAAAGAACGAAATAAAACTTGATATAAACGGTTTTTATCTTTTCCATGATAATTACGGAACCAATTATAACTGGGGCGGATATTCTCTTGTTAACAACGAATATCTTGCCGTTTGCGGAATAAACCGGCTTTTTCTCATAAATATCGAAGATTTTTCCCTTCTCGATATTGATTTTGAACTTGATTCTCTTAAAACTCCGGGTTTTGACCAATGGATAAAAGGCGTTGCCTATGACGAAAAAACAGGATGGATTGTTTCTGTTTCCTATGGCAAAGCAGGAATGCTTTCGGAGGAAACGAACGTATGGAAAATATTTGTTTTCGATGAAAACGGAAAGGAAATAAAAACATATCTTCCTACGGCAGAAGCATCTGCCGGCGGCTGGGCAGGTTATTCCGTTCCTTCGGTTGCGTGGAAATGCGGAGTTATTGAAAAGGACGGAAAGGATTATTATTCTTTCGGCGGAACTTCCTATTGCGTCAGCACAGGAGAAACATACCGCGGATATTCAACTTCATCGCCTTATGACGCGAAAACAAAAGATTATTCCCTTTATTTTTATCAGTGTAGCAATGTAAGCAGAACTTCAAAAGAAAATCCTTACGGGGAAGATCTTGGATTTTATGCCGTTCTTAAAGATAACAAGGAAAATATTCTTGCGTTCTTCTCGACAGATGAAAACTATATTGAAGCAACATGGGACGACGAAACCGGCGAACAGACTCTTGAACTTCTGCACCGCGGCGGACTGAGTTTTGTTCTTGTCAACAGCTATCTTGCAAAAAGTATGGAGCTGGATTTTGAAAAGGAAGAATACAGCGTAAGCTATAATTACACGGATAAGAACCTTATCGAACATATTGCCGATTCCGCGGACGGAAAATATTCCCTTTGGCAGGCGGGAGTTCAGGGCGGCGGCGAAGCCTATTTCTTCGAAGTTGCGCTTAAAAACAACGAAACCGGAAAAATTCAACATATAGGAGCGAACGGCACCAACCAGGGAACTTTTTCTTACGAAGGATTCCTCCGGAACGGAGATTTTTACATTTTCAATTCCCGGAAGCTTAAAATTTATGATCCGGAAACGGTTGAACTTGTTTTTGACCTTGAAAAGAATTTCAGCCTTGAAAACCGGATGCTTTATACTTTCCGCCGGAATCCGGAAGATATGAGTTTTATTATTGTTTATTCGGATTACATCAAAGGCGGAGAATATGACGAAGAATCCTGGCCCTGGATCGCGCCATATACGATTAAAATCGGATATTTTGATAAGGACGGAAACCTTTTGAAATCTTTCGACAGCGGAATTAAAGCACGGTACGGCCATTTTGGACTTGAAGCGATTGAAATGCGCTATTCCGAAGACAAACTTGTTTTTGTGACAAGCGGCGGAAAGGGATTTAACGGAATTGAATTCACTTTTGACCGAAAGACAGAAACTTTTTACGAGCCGACGGAAATTCAATAAAACAAAAAATGCGGACACCGGAAGGCGTCCGCATTTTCTTTTTTTTTAAAATTAAAGTTCTTTTTTCCAAAGACCGTGAAGGTTGCAGTATTCATAAACCGCAACGGCTTCGTCATCGGAAAGTTCGAATTTTGCTTCGGGTGCATCGCCCGGTTCAAGATATTTTATCTGGAAACCTTTTTTTGTTTCAAGAAGGATCCATTCAATATGGTGTTCCGGAAGCATGGGGTGGGTGACTTCACCGATTTTTACAAGAACGGAAGTTCCTTCGATCGCAACAGCGGGAACGTGTTTTTCCTGCGCCGCATCAACGGAACCGGGGATAAGTTCGGTTTTGTTGAGTTTTCCGTTCTGTTCGCCAAGGTTGAGAAGGATTTTGTCGCAGCTTTCACATTTGTAAATTTTCATGGGGCAATCTCCTTTTTCCTGAAATTTATTTTATTCTTCGCATTCAACAACGCCAATAGGTCCGACGATGGGAAGCGGATCAACGCCAAGACGGGTGTAATAGTCGGAAAGAGCGGATTTTACTGCCTGTTCAGCAAGAACGGAGCAGTGGATTTTAACTGCGGGAAGACCGTCGAGAGCTTCAACAACAGCTTTGTTGGTGAGTTTAAGGGCGTCGTCGATGGATTTTCCTTTGATCATTTCGGTTGCCATGGAGCTGGTTGCAATTGCAGCGCCGCAACCGAAAGTTTTAAATTTTACGTCAACGATGATTCCGTTTTCGATTTTGAGATACATTTTCATGATATCTCCGCATTTTGCGTTGCCGACTTCACCGATTCCGTTTGCGTCTTCAATTTCGCCGACGTTGCGGGGATTGGAAAAATGGTCGAATACTTTTTCAGAATATAACATTTGCTTTTCCTCCGATTTTATGCAAGGGATTTATTTCATCATGGTGACTTTTTTGTTTTCGCCTTTCATCATGGCTTCCCAAAGGGGGCTCATTGCGCGAAGTCTTTCAACAATTCCGGGAAGAACTTCAAGGATGTAATCAACGTCCTCTTCGGTGGTGCTGTCGTCAAGGCTTATGCGGAGAGAACCGTGGGCGGTTTCGTGAACAAGACCGAGAGCAAGAAGAACGTGGCTCGGGTCAAGGGAACCGGAAGTGCAGGCGGAACCGGAACTTGCGCAGATTCCGAGCATATCGAGGCTTAAAAGAAGGCTTTCGCCCTCGATTCCTTCGATGGAGATGTTCACGTTTCCGGGAAGGCGTTTTTCGCGGTCACCGTTAAGGCGGGTGTGTTCAATTTTAAGGATGTTATCAATGAGTTTGTCGCGGAGAACTTTGGTTTTTGCGCCGCGTTCCTCAATGTTTTCGTTTGCAATCTGCATTGCTTTTGCAAAGCCCATGATTGCGGCAACGTTTTCGGTGCCAGCGCGTTTGCCGCGCTCCTGGCCGCCGCCGTCGATAAGGTTCGGAAGAACAACGCCTTTTCTTACGTAAAGAAGGCCTACGCCTTTCTGTGCGTGGATCTTATGTCCGGAAAGGGAGAGCATATCGACGTTAAGTTCGTTTACGTCGATTTTAACGTGACCCATTGCCTGAACAGCGTCGGTATGGAACCAGATTTTGTGTTCGCGGCAGATTTTTCCGATTTCGGCGATGGGCTGGATGGTTCCGATTTCGTTGTTTGCGAACATAATGGAAACAAGTCCGGTATCGGGACGGATTGCGGCTTCAACGTCTTCGGGTTTTACGATTCCGTTTTCATAAACGGGAAGATAGGTAACTTCAAATCCCTGTTTTTCAAGAGCCTTGCAGGTATGAAGAATTGCGTGGTGTTCGAAAACGGAAGTGATTATATGTTTTTTGCCCTTTCTGGAAAGGGTCTGCATTGCGCCTTTAAGCGCCCAGTTGTCGGATTCGGAACCGCAGGAAGTGAAATAAACTTCGTTCGGTTCGGCGCCGATTACGGCGGCCACATCTTCATGGGCTTTTTTAAGAGCCCAGCCTGCCTCGCGTCCTTTTGAATATATGCTTGAAGCGTTGCCATAGCCTTCGGTAAGCCAGGGCATCATCGTATCGAGAACTTCTTTGGAGATGGGAGTCGTTG
Source organism: Oscillospiraceae bacterium (assembly GCA_045631325.1). Lineage (GTDB taxonomy): Bacteria > Bacillota > Clostridia > Oscillospirales > Ruminococcaceae > UMGS1668. The sequence continues at coordinate 28,435 of JAZQUO010000052.1, read as the reverse complement.
CGGCGTTATCCACATAGACAAAACGTTTTTCCAAAATTAGTTTCCTCCTTAATAATATTGACCTTTCAGTCTGCCGGATTTTATATTATACCATTTTTGTAGGAATTGCAATATATATTTGATAATATTTCCAAAAAATTTAAAAATATTAATTACCGAAAAAATTATTTATAAGCGAAAGTTGACAAATCAACAATTTAATCACAAAAGTTACACAAAACCGTGATATAAGTTTTCCTATAACTTTACAGAAAAGAGGCGATTTCCGTGCATGAACTGGGCGTTCTTTGCCAGGTTGTAAAAAAGGTTTCCGCCGTTGCGGCGGAAAACAAAATTTCCGCAATAAAGCATATAACGCTTGAAGTCGGGACGGAATCCACCTTTGTTCCGGTTTTTCTTGAAAAACTTTTTCCGGTGGCAACGGACGAAATGGAACTTTTCAAAAATTCCGAACTCCGGATTTCAATGGTTCCCGGAAGAAACCTTGTAATCAAAGAAATCGGATACTGAAAATTTCAAGAGGTATTTATGGAAGAAATAAAAAAACAGGCAAGCAATATCGACGAGGAAGGAAACGTTCTTTATCTTGACGAAGAACGCCTTGACCGGAAGGAAGTTCCCTTTCCCCCATACAAAAACAAACCCAACGGCCTTGGAATTTATAACTGGCTTAAAGAACACGTTATTTATATGAGCGACAAGCGCTGGCCCATTGCAAGAAAGCTCTATAAAATGTTTATCAAATATTCCGTCTGGATGAAAGAAGGCGGAAAAAAGGCAGAATTTTATAAAAAAGGCATTATGATTGCTCCGGATATGGAAGCCCAGACTTCCACCATAGTAATGCCTCTTAACGTTGATATCACCGAAGAAAGCGAAAAAGTTGTTGTTCCGATGGAGCTTATCAAGGAATCTCTCAAGAACGTAACTTTCATCGGCGGAATGGATACCTGCCTTTGCCGCGAATCCAACGACTGCAAAGATTTTCCCCACGACGTTGGCTGCCTTTTCCTTGGCGAAGCGGGAAAAATAATCGAAAAACACGGTCTCGGCCGCCAGCTTACTTATGAAGAAGCCTGCGCAAGAGTTGATAAAGCCGCGGAATACGGTCTTATGGGCCAGGCTGTCTGGGTCGAAGTTGAACAGCTTCTTTGGGGAATCCGAAATGACCAGATGGATAAATTCCTCGAAATCTGCTTCTGCTGTCCCTGCTGCTGCATAGCGGTACGTCTTTCAAGAAACGCAACCCCGAAGGAACGTCACCGTTTCCATCCTGCCGGCTGGACCGCTGTTCCGGACAGAACAAAATGCGTGGGATGCAAAAAATGCATCACCGCAAAAAACGGATGCCCCGTTGAAGCAATTTCCATCGGCGAAGACGGAAAAGTTGTTATAAACCAGGAAATCTGCGTCGGCTGCGGAATCTGCAAAAGCCGCTGCAATTTTGATGCAATTAAGATCAAACAGACGATGCCGATGCGCAAAGACCTGCATGAATATTTTGCAAAAGATTATAATCTTGACCTCAAAATCTGGGAGGATGAAAAATAATGGAGGAAATCCGCATTATTGAAGTTAAACAAAGCGTTTTTGAAGACAACAACAAGGACGCCGAAGAACTCCGCAGCCAGCTTAAAAAAGAGAAGACTTTTCTTCTTAACCTGATGTCTTCCCCCGGAAGCGGAAAAACCACAACTCTTAAAGCCCTTGCAAAGGAACTTTCCGGAAAACTCCGTTGGGCGGTTATGGAAGCGGATATCGATTCCGCTGTTGATGCCGAAGCGATGCTCAGCGCAGGCGTTCCTTCGATTCAGATCCACACCGGCGGAATGTGCCATCTTGATGCTGATATGACCCGCCAGGGACTTTCCCAGCTTGATACCGCGGAATTTGACCTTGTTGTTCTCGAAAACGTCGGAAATCTTGTCTGCCCGGCGGAATTTGATACCGGCGCTTCGAAGAATATGACAATTCTTTCCGTTCCGGAAGGCCACGACAAACCTCTTAAATATCCGCTTATGTACGAAACCTGCGACCTTCTTGTAATCAACAAAACCGACGTTATCGATTATTTTGATTTTGATAAGGAAAAAGTCGAGGAATACGCAAAAATGCGCAACCCGGAAATCGAAATTCTTTATATTTCCGCAAAAACCGGCGAAGGAATCCCCGCTCTTGCGGACTGGATAATCAAAAACGTGAACGAATGGAATAAATAATCCAAGAAAAGCACCCGTAAGGGTGCTTTTCTTTTGTGTTCCGCCGGAGGATTGGAATCCATATTTTTCTTTTATATATTGAATATTAAGGCGCCTTTTGTTATAATAACAATATATATGCTCGGAAAGTGTTCTCAATTTTAAACAGAAGGAGGCATTTTTGTTGAAAAAGAAAATAGACCTTCTTGAAATCGCGCTTATTGCTTTTATGGCGGTTATAATAATCTTTACCGCAATGTCCGCCGGATATGACAAAAAAATCTTTATGATACAGCTTGTCATAGCCGTTGCGGCGCTTGCTTTCGGAATCTGGAGGCTTATTGCGGCAAAACGCGATTCAAGAAGATTTCTTGAATATATCGGCGGAAGGCTCGGTTCGGTAAAAAGCGATGCGCTTGTAAAATTCCCCCTTCCCGTTTCGGTAACAAACGGCGAAGGAGAGATCCTTTGGACAAACGCCCTTTTCCATGACGAGGTAATGAAAGGCGAGGAATGTTACAGAAAAAATATAAAGGATATCGTCCGGGGTTTTGATTTTGAAAAAGTTTTCCTCCCGGGAGGATGCGAAGTCAGCTGTCACGAAGGAAGCTATTCCGTTTGTGCAACAACCTCCGAAGATATGGGAGAAAAGCTTTATGCTTTCTATTTCGTTGACAGAACAAACGAAAGAAAAGTTGAAAAACTTTATGAAGAAAGCCGCCCGGCGGTTCTTTCGATAACTCTCGACAACCTTGAAGAACTTTTTGCAAACTGCAAGGAAAGTGAAAAAAGCCGTATCAAAGGCGAAGTTGAAAAACTTTTTGAAGATTTTGTTGCGGAAAACAACGCGTTCCTTAAACGCAATTCAAGTTCAAAATATGTCGCGATCGTTGAGGAAAAATATCTCCGCAACATGGAAAAGGAAAGATTTTCGATCCTTGACAAGGCAAGAAAGATCCTTACAAGCGAAGAACTTCCGGTAACTCTTTCAATCGGCGTTGCAAGGGGAGACCATTCCCTCGATAAACTGAACGAATATTCCCTGCAGGCGCTTGAAATGGCTCTCGGCCGCGGCGGCGACCAGGCGGCGGTAAAAACCCTGAACGGGTATGAATTTTACGGCGGTTTTGCAAAGGGAGTTGAAAAAAGAACAAAGGTCAAAACAAGAGTCGTTGCTGCGGCGCTTGCGGATCTTATCGAATCCAGTTCCAACGTTCTTGTAATGGGCCACCGTTTCGGCGATCTTGACTGTATCGGCGCCGCCATCGGAATGGCGGAAGCCATCCGCGATATGGAAAAGAACTGCCATATAATAGTGAACCGCGAAACCTGCCTTGCAAGACCCCTTATCGACAAAACCGAAAAGGCCGGAACACTCGAACTTTTCATTTCCCCGGAAGAAGGCCTTGCGCTTATAAACGACGAAACCCTTCTTGTTGTGGTGGATACCCATATCGAAAATCTTCTTGAATCGAAGGACGTTTTCGCAAGATGCCGCAACATTGTCGTAATCGACCACCACAGAAGAATGGTCGGAAGCATTGAAAACGCCGTTATCTTCTATCACGAACCCTATGCTTCCTCCGCTTCGGAAATGGTCACCGAACTTCTCCAGTATCTCGACAGCAGATGCAAAATCAAAAAAGCGGAAGCGGAAGCTCTTCTTGCGGGAATTATGCTTGATACAAAAAGCTTTTCAATGAGAGCGGGCGTCAGAACTTTTGAAGCGGCCGCATATCTTAAAAAGATGGGTGCGGATACCGTTAAGGTAAAGGAACTTTTTGCCGGAAGCCTTTCAAGTTATCAGCACCGTTCGAAAATTGTTTCAACGGCGGAAATCTACCGCGGATGCGCCGTTTCCTTTGCAAAATCCTATGACGACGTGGGAATCGTTGCACCCCAGGCGGCGGATGAACTTCTTGCAATAAAAGGCGTTGCATCCTCCGTTGTAATGTACAAAACCCCTGTTGGCGTTTCCTTCTCCGCAAGAAGCCTTGGCGGAATGAACGTCCAGGTAATTATGGAATCTCTCGGCGGCGGCGGGCACCAGACAATGGCAGGCGCCCAGATTCCGGATATAACTCCGAATGAAGCGAAGGAAAGACTCTTCGCGGCAATCGACGATTATTATGAAAAAGCCGCAGGCCATGCGGATGAATAATTTGCCTCCCCTGAAAGGGGAGGGGGACCGTTGCCGTAGGCACGGTGGAAGGGTCAAACCCTGAAATTTAAGAAAAAATATGAAACATTCCCGAAAGGAGATATTTTGATATGAAAGTTATTCTTCTCGAAGACGTAAAAGGTTCCGGTAAAAAAGGCGAACTTATAAACGCTTCCGACGGTTACGCAAGAAACTTCCTGCTTCCGAAAAAACTCGCAATGGAAGCAACCTCCCAGGCTCTTAATGAACTTAAACAGAAAGAAGCCGCAAAAGAACGCAAACTCGCTCTTGAAAAACAGGCAGCAATGGATTCCGCCGCTGTTATCAAGGATAAAACCGTAAAATTCACCGGTGTTGCCGGAAACGGCGGAAAGCTCTTCGGTTCCATCACCGCAGCAGACGTTGCCGCAGAAATCAAAAAACAGTTCGGAATTGAAGTTGATAAGAAAAAAGTTTCTCTTGAAGGCGATATCAAAACCTACGGAACTTTTAGCGCCGAAGTTAAATTCGGCCACAGCGTTTCCGCAAAGATTTTTGTTCTTGTTTCCGAATAATTAAAAAGCCTCCCTTGCCTAAAGGGAGGTGGATTTTCGGTCACTTTGTGACCGAAAAGACGGAGGGATTCTTTTGATAGAAAGAAAGCATAATCCGAAACTTACGGAAAATGCAAAGGAATTTCGGAAAAACATGACCAAAGAAGAAAAACATCTCTGGTATGATTTTCTTAAAGACTATCCGGTTCGTTTCCTCCGCCAAAAGGTAATCGATGATTACATTGCTGATTTTTATTGCCACAAAGCAAGGCTTGTAATTGAGCTTGATGGAAGCCAGCATTACACAAAAAAACGGAATTTTGAAAGATATAATCCGAACCGAAAGAATTGAAAAACGTGATTTGACCGTTATGAGAATTCCAAACGGCGAAATAAATCATAATTTTGAGGGAATATGCAGATTTATTAATGAATTTGTAAAAGAATCCCTCCGTCAGCCTTCGGCTGACACCTCCCTTTAGGCAAGGGAGGCTATTTAAAAGAGGTGAAAACATTGGAAAACGATAATCCGCTTTTGCTCGGAATGGATCTGCCTTACAGCCTTGAGGCGGAACAGAGCGTTCTCGGCGCGGTTCTTGTTGAACCGGGATGCCTTTCCGAACTTGTTGAAAGACTGCGCCCGGATGCATTTTACCGTCCCCAGCACAAAGCGCTTTTTAACGAAATGGTCAGGATGTTCACTTCCGGTGAACCCGTTGACTTCATAACCCTTCTTGAAGCGGCGAAGGAAGAAGAGATCTTCCAGAGTGAACAGGAAGCAAAAATCTATCTTTCCCGCCTCATGGAAATTGTTCCTTCCGTAAGGAATCTTGGCGCATATGTGGATATAATCCTCGACAAACAGCTTACCAGAAACCTTATCCAGATTTCCGGCGATATTCTTAACAACGCAAGGGAAAGCGGCGCGGAAGGAAAAATCCTTCTGGATTCCGCCGAACAGAAAATTTATGATATCCGCCAAGGAAGGGACGCAAGGGGACTTGTTCCCATAAGCGACACCCTTATCGAAGCTTATGACAGGATCAACAAACTTTCCGGCGAAGACAGGGAAGAATATCTCGGACTTAAAACCGGTTATTCCGCCGTTGACGGAAAACTCGGCGGACTCAATAAATCTGACCTTGTAATCATTGCGGCCCGTCCGGGTCTCGGTAAAACAAGCTTTGCGCTTAACATTGCAACAAAAGTCGCAATGAAACAGAAAAAGAACGTGGCTATCTTCTCTCTCGAAATGAGCTCCGAACAGATAACTTCCCGTATGCTTTCCTGCGAAGCGATGGTAGAAAGCTGGAAACTCAGAATAGGTTCCCTTGAAGCTTCCGACTGGACAAGACTTGCGGAAGCGGCCCAGATGCTCAACAAAACAAACATCCTTATCGACGATACCGCAGGTATCACCGTTTCGGAAATGAAGGCAAAACTCCGCAGGGTCAAAAATCTTGACCTTGTAATAATCGACTATCTTCAGCTTATGTCTTCCGGAAAACGAAGCGACAACCGTGTTCAGGAAGTTTCCGAAATGACCAGAAACCTTAAACTTATGGCAAAGGAACTCAACGTTCCCGTAATCGTTCTTTCCCAGCTTTCCCGTGGAACCGAAAGCAGACAGGGCCATAAACCGATGCTTTCCGACCTTCGTGAATCCGGTTCAATCGAGCAGGATGCGGATATCGTAATGTTCCTTTACCGCGAATCCTATTACCAGCAGCAGGAAGGCGTTGCAACTCCCGAAGCGGACACCGTTGAGGTAATCGTTGCGAAAAACCGCCACGGCGAAACCGGAACGGCAACCCTTTGCTGGGACGGCCAGTTCACCAAGTTCACAACTTTGGAGGAAGACCGATGAGCACCGCGCCGCTTGACCTTGAAGCGGTTAAAAAAGTTGTTGAGCACCATCATATGTTCAAAAACTGCGGCGGGGTCGTTGCCGCCGTTTCCGGCGGATGCGATTCCTCCGTTCTGCTCCATATCCTCTGGAAGCTGAGCACGGAAACGGGATTTAAAATCCTTTGCGCGCATATAAACCACAATCTTCGGGGCGCGGAAAGCGAAAGGGACGAGGCCTTTGTCCGTTCTATTTGCAAAAAATACGGAATCGAATGCCGGGTTTTAAGCGCAAATGTTGCAGAATATGCTGAAAAGCACCGTTTGAGCACCGAAGAAGCGGGGAGAAAACTCCGTTACGGTTTTTTTGAGCATTGCGCGAACGAACTCGGCGAAAACGCAAAAATTGCCACAGCCCACAGCCTTTCGGACTGCGCGGAAACCTATATTTTCAATTCCGCAAGGGGCGCTTCCCTTTCCGGAATCTGCGGGATTCCGCCTGTAAGAGGCAAAATAATCCGCCCGCTTATCGAATTTTCAAGAGAACAGATCGAAGCCTATGCAAATGAGCACGGAATAGATTACGTTACCGACAGCACCAATCTTACGGATGAATATACCCGCAACAAAATCCGCCACGGCGTTATTCCGGTAATGAAAGAAATTAACCCGGGCTTTGAAAAAGCTTTTCTCCGCCTTTCGAAAAATCTTTATGAAGCAAGGGATTTCATAGATTCCGAAGCGGAAAAAGTTCTTGAAAAATCAAAAACCGAAAAAGGCTTCGACGGAAACGTTCTCCGCGAAGTTCATCCGGCCGTTAAAAGCAGAGCCGCGGCGATGATCCTTGAAGAATTCGGATTTGATTTCGATTATGAAAGAACTCTCCGCCTTGCGGAAAGATTCGGCGCCGAAGATTTCAAGGAAGAGCTTTCGAAAAACGAATATCTTGTTCAAAAAGGCGGAATCGTTTTTAAAGAAACAAAAGCGGAAAAAGCTCCGGAAATTGTAAAAACGGCTTTTTGCGAAGGGAAATATGAAATTTCCCCGAAAAAAACCGCCGAAGTTTCTGTCGTTTCTTATAATGATTTCAAAAATTCATATAAACTTAATAATTTAGCCTTAAAAGATACATTTGATTTTGATAAAATACAGGGCAATGCGGTTTTCCGTTCAAGAACCGAAGGAGATAAAGCCGATATCCACGGCGGAACGAAAACCCTTAAAAAACTTTTCATCGAAGAAAAAATCCCCGCCGAAAAACGAAGTTCCGTTGCGGTGGCCGCCGATGAGGAAGGGGTGCTCTGGATTGAAGGTCTCGGTGCCGCAAGGCGCGCAAGGCTTTCGGAAAAAACAGTCAATGTTGCGGTTATAAAAATCCGCGTTGAAAAATAATCAAAAAAACAGAAAAGGAAGAGGACAAAAAATGCGTACTATCGAAGAAGACATCGAAAGAATTCTTATTTCTGAAAAAGACATTAAAAAAGCAGTCAAAAAAATGGGAAAACAGATAAGCAAGGATTATGACGGAAAAAATCTTATGCTTGTTGCCGTTCTCAAAGGTTCCGTAATCTTTATGGCAGACCTTATGAGAGCAATTTCCATTCCGCTCAACATCGATTTCATGTCCGTTTCCAGCTATGGCGGCGGCACAAAATCTTCCGGTGTTGTAAAAATTCTTAAAGACCTTGACCACGATCTTTCCGGAAAAGATATCCTCATCGTCGAAGATATCCTCGACAGCGGCATGACTCTTTCCTATCTCAGCAACCTTCTCAGACAGAGAAACGTTTCTTCCATCAGAATCGCAACCCTTCTTGATAAACCGGAACGCAGAGTTGCCGACGTTCATGCGGATTATTTCTGCTTCACCGTTCCGGACGAATTTGTTGTCGGTTACGGCCTTGACTATGACCAGCAGTACCGTCATCTTCCTTATATCGGCGTTCTTAAACCCGAAATTTACGAAAAATAAAATGCCTCCTCTCTGACGAGTGGCGCATAAATATAAACTCGGAGTTGATATTTTTTTGAACAACAAAATAAAAACAATAGTAACATACGTTGCTGCAATCGTGCTTCTGCTTTTCCTCACTTCCCTTATGTTCACAATGAACAAGGAAGAGGAAGTAAAACCGAAATATTACGAAATTCTCCAGCTTTTTGAAAACGCAGAAGTTGAAAACTATCTTCTTGACCTTGGAACCGGCGAACTTAAAATAACTAAGAAACCGGAAGAAGGAAAAGAAAAAGGCGAAACGGTCGAATATCTTGTTCCAAACGTTTCCGTTTTCCTCACCGATATCGATACTATAAACCAGCAGAACGGATTTTCCGCAACGGAAATGCAGCCGGACTATCTCCCGATAAAGGAAACCCCATGGTGGATCTCAATGCTTCCGACTCTTCTTCTGATCGGCGCAATGGCAATTTTCTGGTTCTTCATGATGCGCCAGCAGGGTGCGGGAAAGGCAATGGATTTTGCCAAGGCAAAATATAAGGATAAATCCGGCGACAAACCCACAACTTTCAAGGACGTTGCGGGCTGCAACGAAGAAAAAGAAGAACTTGAAGAAATCGTTCAGTTCCTTAAACATCCGAACCAGTTCAACGCCCTCGGCGCAAGAATCCCGAAAGGCGTTCTCCTTATGGGCCAGCCCGGTACCGGTAAAACCCTTCTTGCAAGAGCTGTTGCAGGCGAAGCGGGAGTTCCCTTCTTCTCCATTTCCGGTTCCGACTTTGTTGAAATGTTCGTCGGTGTCGGCGCAAGCCGTGTCCGCGACCTTTTCGGCGAAGCAAAGAAGAATGCTCCGGCAATCATCTTCATCGACGAAATCGATGCTGTCGGCCGTCACAGAGGCGCAGGTCTCGGCGGCGGTCATGATGGACGCGAACAGACCCTTAACCAGCTTCTTGTTGAGATGGACGGTTTCGGCAACAACACCGGAATCATCGTAATGGCGGCGACAAACCGCGCGGATATTCTTGACCCGGCTCTTCTCCGTCCCGGCCGTTTTGACCGCCAGATAGTTGTAGGCGCTCCGGACGTTGAAGGACGTGAAGCAATTCTTAAAATCCATACCAGAAACAAACCCCTCGGTCCGGACGTTGACCTCGGCGTGATTGCAAAATCCACCGCAGGCTTCACCGGCGCGGAACTCGAAAACCTTACCAACGAAGCCGCTCTTCTTGCCGCAAGACGCAAAAAGAAAGCTATCACCATGAAGGAAATCGAAGAAGCAACCATCAAAGTTGTTGCAGGTCCCGAAAAACGTTCCAGAAAGGTCAACGAAAAGGATAAACGCCTTACTTCCTACCACGAAGCAGGCCACGCAGTTGTAACCTATTTCTGCGAAACCCAGGACCCTGTTCACGAAATTTCGATCGTTCCCCGCGGTTATGCAGGCGGTTATACAATGAGCCTTCCCGTTGAGGACAGAAACTACGTCACCAAAGGTTATATGGAAGAGGAACTCTGCACCCTCCTCGGCGGAAGAGTTGCGGAAGCAATCGTTCTCGGCGATATTTCCACCGGCGCCTCCAATGACCTTGAACGCGCAACCAAAATTGCAAGAAATATGGTAACCCGCTACGGTTTCAGCGAAAAACTCGGCCCGGTTGTTTACGGTTCTTCCGAAAACGAAGTCTTCCTCGGAAGAGATTACGGCCAGAGCAAGCATTATTCCGATGACATCGCTTCCGATATCGACAGCGAAATCAGAAGACTTGTTGACGAAGCTTATGAAAAAACCGAATCCATTCTCCGCGAACACCGCGACAAACTCGATGCGGTCGCCGCTGTTCTTATGGAAAAAGAAAAAGTTTCCGGCAAGGAATTTGCGGATATCATGAATCCGCCCGCTCCGGTAATTGAAGAACCGGTTGTGGAAGATACCACACCCGAAACCGAAGTTTCCGATGAAAAAACCGAAGAATAAATAAATGAAAAAACGGCACGCAATGCGTGCCGTTTTTCTTGTTTTCGGGTGGGTCAGCCTTCCCCTGGGGGAAGGTGGAATTTTTGCGGCTTGCCGCAGAAAAGACGGATGAGGGGCAAACCCGGTACAATAAAAAAAGGGCGGATAATATCCGCCCCTGCGGTTTTGCGGTAAAAAACGGGCGCACACATAGGTGCGCCCCTACAATATTTCAATAAAACTCGCTGCGTTACGGTAGGGAACGGTCTTGACCGTTCCGCAAAGCCTTCCCCCGGGTGAAGGTGGCAAAACCGAAGGTTTTGACGGATGAGGGGAAAATAAGTAACCCGGAGGGTAAAAAGAGAAACGGATTGCCACGCATACCTTCGGCATGCTCGCAATGACAGACCAATGTCATTCTGAACGAAGCGAAGAATCCGTTTTTTATCTTCCGATTTCGCTGGAATCTCTTTTTAAAATATGTTACAATATAAACCGTAATTTTTTGACCGAAAGAGGTATTCCATGAACCAGAAAGAACTGAACGAGATCCGCCGCCGCCTTGCCCTCGATAAAAACTGCATAAGCAAGGTATATGGCTGTTTTGTAAACCAGATGAAGGAAATCATCGCGTATATTGAAGAACCGGTTGCGGCAATGCCCCAATCCGAAGGCGAAAGATATATGGCGCTTTTCAAAAAAGCCCTTTCCGGAACTCTCGGGAAAAATCTTGTGGATATCGAATTTTCGACCCGGCAGGTTATGGAAGGGGAGGAGCACAAGCTCCTTATGGAAATCCGCAAGGATATCGGAAATTCCGGACTCCGCGATGCACTTTATAAAAAGATGATCCCCGCGATCAATCTTGACTGCAACTATATAATTCTTCTCGGCGCGGACCATTATGACGTTCCCTTTAAAGGAACCGACGAACTTTCCGTTGAAGATGCTTCCGAAACGGTTTTTAACTATTTTGTCTGTTCCGTCTGCCCGGTAAACGAAAGCAAAACCGAACTCGGATACGTGATCGACCAGAGTGCTTTCCATAACTGCACCTTCCCCCAGACCGTTGCCGCTCCGGAACTCGGATTCATGTTCCCCTGTTTCGATGACCGCGCGACCAATATCTATAACGCCCTTTTCTATACGAAAGATACCGATATGACCCAGGAGGAATTTGTCGATTCCGTATTCAGAACCGAAATTCCCATGTCCGCAGGGGAACAGAAAGCGACTTTTCAGGAGGTTCTTACCGAAACTCTTGAGGAAGACTGCAGCTTTGATATAATCCAGGCGGTGCATGAACAGATTTGTGAAAGAATAGTCGAACACAAGGAAAGCAAAGACCCGAAGCCCCTTGATTTAAGCGCAAGGGAAGTGGGCGATATTCTTGAAAACAGCGGCGTTCCGAAAGAAAAGGTCGAAGTTTTCAAGGAAAAAGCAAAGAAACAGTTCGGCGAAGACAAACCCCTTAAACCCCAGAACATAATCGAAAGCAAAAAATTCGAGGTTGTTACCCCCCAGTTCAAAATTTCCGTTCCGCCGGAATTTTCTTACCTTATCGAAACAAAAGTAATAAACGGAAGAAAATATTTTATGATTCCTGCGGATGACGGAGTTGAAGTAAACGGCGTTTCCGTTAATATAAATGAATAATATATAATATTAAAAGCGAAAAGCGCAGTTTCTGCGCTTTTCGCTTTTTTGTTAAAGTTTGTTAGTCTGTAAAGACAGAAAACGAATCTTTTCGAGGAAAACAACATAGATATAAAACGGAAAACACTTCAATAAACTGAACAGCTTTGATATCGTTTGTTGATAAATGTTGAAAACTTTTGTGAAAAACCACAAAAATAAACCTCGGATATGTCATAAAACGCTGAAAATTATTACATTGTGTTCATAAATGTTGACTTATGTTAATTTTTGTGTTTATATTAAGTTGATCGAAGGAGAATCCTTCAATTAAAAAACTAAAGATTCCAATTTTAAGGAGGCACAGTTTATGAAAAAAATATTTGCACTTTTGCTTTGTGTTGCAATGCTTGCAGTAGCATTTGCCGGATGCGGCAGCGAACCTGCACCCAGCGGCGACGGCGATTATGAAATTGCGGTTGTCGTAAAAATCGTAGGTATTCCTTTCTTCAACGTTCTTGAAGACGGCGTTAAAGAAGCAGCAGCAGACCTTGGCGTAAACGCATACGTAACCGGTCCTACCGATGCAGACCCCGCACAGCAGGTTAAAATCATCGAAGACCTTATCAACACCGGTGTTGACGCAATTGTAGTTGTTCCGAACGACGCAACCGCAGTTGAAGCAGTTCTTGACCGTGCCCGTGAAAAAGGAATCCTTGTAATTGCAAACGAATCTCCTAACCAGGCCGGCGCAGACTACGACGTTGAAATGATCGAAAACAAAAAATTCGCAGAAGAAATCGCAGAAGACTTCGCACAGAGAATGGGCGGCGAAGGCGGATATGCTCTCTTCGTAGGCGGCCTTTCTGTTCCGCTTCACAACACCTGGGCAGACTATGTAAATGAATATCTTGCAGCAAACTATCCCGGAATGTATGAAGTAACCGACAGAATCCCCTGCGGCGAAGATTCTGCTGATGCAAGAACCAAAACTCTTGAACTCATCGCAACTTATCCCGACATCAAAGGTGTTTGCGGATTCGGAAGCCAGGGCCCTCTCGGTGCAGCAGAAGCAGTTAAAGAAAAAGGCCTTGTAGATTCCTTCGTAGTTGTCGGTAACATCGTTCCTTCCGAAGGCGCTGCATATCTTGCAGAAGGCGCAATCGACCAGGGTTATCTTTGGGATCCTTCCGACTCCGGTTATGCAGCAGTTTACACCGCATGGCATATCCTTAACGGCGGAAGCGTAACCGACGCAGGTTTCGAAGTTCCCGGAATTGGTGCTCCCGATATCGTTGAAGGCGTTCTTTCCTATCACAAACCTCTTGTAATCACTGCAGAAAACGCAAATGAACTTGGTTTCTGATAATTAAATTCTGACTAATTGCGAGAGATGGCAAATCGAGAGCCTCAGTTTGCCATCTCTCATTTTATTAATGAAAAGCGGTGAACCTAATGGCAGAAAAATTCATCGAGCTGCATCATGTGAATAAGCATTACGGCGGCGTACATGCTCTTAAAGACATTGATTTTGATCTCAATGTGGGCGAAGTTCATTGTCTTGTAGGCAAAAACGGATGCGGCAAATCGACCATGATCAAAGTAATTTCGGGCGTTATAAAACCCGACGAGGGAAGCGAAATCGTTCTTTGCGGAAAAAGAATGAAAAGTGTTTCTCCCCAGATTTCAATGGAAAGCGGCGTAAGGGTAATTTATCAGGACCTCAGCCTTTTCCCCAATCTTACCGTTGCCGAAAACATTGCATTTAACCAGCATACCGACAAAGCGGTAAAAGGCGTAAACTGGAAAAGAATCAACGAAACGGCAAAAAACACTCTTGACATGATGCATATCAGTCTTGATCTGACAGCTGATGTTTCCGCTCTTTCAATTGCGGACCGTCAGCTTGTTGCCATTGCAAGAGCCCTGGCAACAAACGCAAAACTTCTTATAATGGACGAACCCACTTCCTCCCTTACAAGAAAAGAAGTTGACGTTCTTTTTGCAATTGTAAGAAAACTTAAGGAACAGGGAATCACCGTTATTTTCGTAAGCCATAAAACGGACGAGATCCTTGAAATTGCGGACAGAATAACCGTTGTGCGCGACGGCGTTAAAATCGCAACTTACGAAAACAATGCCGAAAATGAAATTGACGGAAACAAGCTTGCCGAAATGATAAGCGGCCACAGCATTGAATATAAACAGGATTTTGTAAAACCCGAAGACGAAACCGTTCTTGAAGTAAAAAATCTTTCAAGCGGAAAACAGTATAAAGATGTTTCCTTCAGCCTTAAAAAAGGCGAAGTCCTCGGAATAATCGGACTTCTTGGCGCGGGCAGAACCGAACTTGCTCTAAGCCTTTTCGGAATGAACAAACCTGATTCCGGTGAAATTTATGTAAAAGGCGAAAAAGTTGTTTTCAAAAGCAACCGCGACGCAATTAAAAAACATATAGCGTATCTTCCGGAAGACAGACTTTTGCAGGGACTTGTTGTTGAACAGAACGTCGAAGACAATATGTCCGTAACCGTTCTCGACAGAATAAAATCCGCCCTTGGTATTATCGACCTTAAAAAACGCCGCAGCATGACCGAAAACTGGATCGGAAAACTCGATATCAAGAGCGCCCAGCCGGGAGTAAGCGCAAGCACAATGTCCGGCGGTAACCAGCAGAAAATCGTTGTTGCAAAATGGCTTGCAACCGATCCGGAAATCCTTATTCTTGACCAGCCAACCAACGGAATCGACGTTGCGGCAAAGGATGCAATTTATAAGGTAATAAGAAGCCTTGCGGAATCCGGAATAAGCGTAATCATAATTTCCGATGAGATCCCCGAAATTTATTACAACTGCCCGAGAGCGATTCTTATGCATAAAGGCAGAGTCAAAGGCGAAATCGATTGCGCATCCATGAGCGAAAAAGAATTCTCGGAGGTGATTGTAAATGCTCAGTAAGCTTAAAAACAGCAAAATAACAGGCACCCATGAATTCTATATGGTAATTGCGCTTGCGGCACTTGCAATTTTCTTCGGAATCGGAACAAAAGGCCTTTTCCTTTCAGGAAGCAACCTTCTCAATATGGTAATAAGCTATTCCTATCTCGGAATTATGGCGATGGGAATGCTTGTTGTAATAATTTCCGGCGGAATCGATATGACCATAATGCTTTCGGCAACCATTTCGCAATATGTAATGGCGCTGTTTATGCTTAATTCGGGAATAGCGAACTGGGCAACGGCAATTCTTCTTTCCCTTGTTGTGGGAATTGCCCTCGGCCTTCTGAATGCGGTTCTGGTACATTATCTCAAAGCGCCGACCCTTATTATCACAATCGCCACCATGAGCGTATATTTCGGACTTCTTATGTATTTCACTAAGGGCGTCCGTCTTTTCAGCTTCCCGGAATGGTTTTCCGGAAAAACCGACGGAAAAACCTTCGCTGTTGCAATCGGACTTCTTGCTGTTGCAGTAATCGTAACCTTCATTATTATGAAGTTCACCAAAATGGGCAGAAAAGTTTACGCAATCGGCGGAAACCTTGAAGGCGCAAAACGAGTCGGTATAAACATTCTTCTCGTACATCTTTTCGTATATGGCTTTGTCGGAGCAATGGGTGCTCTCGGCGGAGTTGTTCATCTTTATCTTGTTCAGCAGGCAGCACCCAACGCCCTTTACGGCGGCGAAATGGACGTAATCGCAATGGCGGTTCTCGGCGGTGTTAACCTTGCCGGCGGAAAAGGAACTGTCGGCGGCACAATAATCGGTATGCTTCTTGTTGCAACCCTCAGTAACGGACTCCTTCTTCTCGGCGTTTCCAGCTATTGGCAGGATTTCTTCATCGGTGCAGTAATCCTTGTAAGCTTCTGCTTCAGCGGTTGGAGAGCTATCAAGAACAAAGAAAAAGAAAGCAAGGGAGGTAAGCTTGATGACTGAGAAACTTAAAAAACTCACAACGGCAAACGGCGATAACCTTCTGCTTCTTTTGATACTTGCAATTGCGGTAACCCTTGTTTCGATGAAACAGGCAAGCTTCTTCTCCTTCGGAACGCTTGAGTCTATCTGCTACCAGCTTCCGGAAATGGGACTTCTGACCATGGCCATGATGGTCGCAATGCTTTCCGGCGGTATCAACCTTTCAATAATCGCTTCCGCAAACCTTTCAGGAATCCTTATGGCGCTTATAATGACGACATATATCCCTAAAGGCGAGGATAATGCTATAATTGTTCTCGGCGCTGTTGCAGTGGGAATTCTTGTAAGCACCCTTGCAGGTTTTATCAACGGCGTTATAATTTCCTATTTCAAAATTCCGGCAATGCTTGTAACCCTCGGCATGCAGATGCTTCTGAACGGAGCTTGTCTTACAATTACAAAAGGCGCAACAATTTCCGGTTATCCCGCAACTTTCAAGTTCCTCGGAAACGGAAAACTTGCGTTCATCCCGATGCCTTTTGTAATTTTCCTTGCAACCCTTGTTCTTCTTGTTGTTCTTTTGAAGAACACTCCTTTCGGACCGAGAGTTTATCTCTATGGTTCAAACGATACCGCAACCGGATTTTCCGGAGTTGATGACAAAGCCCTTCTTATCAAAACCTATACTCTTTCCGGCTTTATCGTAGGTCTTGCGGCGGTTGTTCTTACTTCCCGTTTCAACTCCGCAGCAGCAGGCTATGCGGAATCCTTCCTTATGCAGTCCATTCTTATTGCGGTTCTCGGCGGAATAAGCCCCAACGGCGGTAAAGGTAAAGTTACCGGAATGGTTCTCGGCGTAATCATAATCCAGGTTGTCGCAAGCGGACTTAATATTCTCCGCATAAGCTCCTATCTTACAACCGCGGTTTATGGAATAATTCTTCTTGCGGCGGTTGCTTTCCGTTCCTACAAATCCGGAAGATAAAGGAGAAAAAGAATTATGGCAGAAAATAAAAATATGCTTGCTTTCGATTTCGGAAACAGCACTTTAAGAGCGATTCTCTGCCGTTTTGACGGTGAAAAGATCGAATCGGAAGTTGTTCTTTCCGAATCCAACGAAATGCTTAAAATCGACGATTATTTCTATTGGGATCTTCTCCGGATTTTCTCCTTCATGAAACGAAGCGTTGAAAAAGCGGCGGGGGAAGTAAAATTGGATTCCGTCGGAATCTGCACATGGGGTGTTGACTTCATGCTTTTCGACGAAAAAAATCATATGCTTTCAAATGCCCTTTCTTACCGCAATTCCATCGGCGCGGAAATTATTGAAAAACAGACCGAGGAAGAAAAGAAGGAAATGTTCCGGAGAACGGGAATCCTTTCCGATAAAATCAATTCGATTTATATGCTCAAAGGAATCCATGACAAAATGCCTTCCATCGCTTCGGCGGCAAAAAAACTTCTTATGATTCCGGATATCCTTACATATTTTATGACCGGGGTTATGGAAAACGAACCTTCCGAACTTTCAACGACCCAGGCGCTTGACGTGAGCACCATGAGCATCTCCAAAGAGCAATGCGAATTTATGGGTATCGATTCCGGACTTTTTCAGAAAATCGGTGAGCACGGCAAGGTAATCGGCAATATCAAGCGCGAAATCCTTGACGAAATGAAAATCGATTACGATATTCCGTTCATTTGCACCCCTTCCCACGATACAGCTTCCGCGGTTTTCGGAATTCCCTGCGAAGATGAGGAATATTTCTTCGTAAGTTCCGGAACATGGGCACTCATCGGTGCTCAAATCGAAAAACCGGTGCTCACGGAAGAAGTAATCGAAGGAAAACTCACGAACGAAGTTGGTGCATTTGGGAAAATCACCCTTCTTAAAAACTCTATCGGTATGTTTATAACCCAGCGCCTTAAAGCAGAATATCAGCGCGATATCCAGCAGAATATCTCCTGGAACGAGTTCACCGACCTTGCAAGGGCTTTTGAGGGCAAAGCGGGAATCTTTGACGTCAACCACGAAGATTTCTTCAACCCCGTACATATGGGCCATGCGATCCATAAACACCTCCATCCGGAGGCACCGGAAGGCAAACTCAACTGGAACGAAATTGTTGCTTCTGTCTTTGCGTCAATGGCGGAAAGCTATTGCGTCGGTCTTCGTGCGGTTATGAAAGCAACCGGAAAAGAACCGGACGTTGTTTATGTTGTCGGCGGCGGTTCCAAAAACGCAATTATCAACCAGGCCTGTGCAGACAGCCTTGGCAAAAAAATCGTTACCTGCGATATGGAATGTTCCTGCGTAGGCGATGCGGCCGCCCAGCTTGCGGGCGTTTGTCCGGAACTCAGTTACCGCGACCTTAGAAAAATAATAGTTGCATCCCTTAAAACAAACGTTTATAATCCTATAGTAAAATAAATTTTCAGGAGGAAAAACAAAATGAACTATAAAAGATTTCTTATCGATGCATGCCTCAGAATGATCGGTTCCGGTCTTACTGTTGAAACCTGGGGTAACATCAGCGTCCGCGATCCCGAAACCGGATATGTATATCTCACCCCTTCCGGCATGCCTTACGATACTATCGTTGAAGACGATATCGTTGTAATGGATCTTGACGGAAACAGAATCGAAGGCGAAAGAAAACCCACCATTGAACATGCAATGCATCTCGGAATCATGAGAAACCGCCCGGACGTAAATGCTGTTGTTCACACCCATCCCGTTTATTCCCAGGTTTTCGCACTTCTTCATGAAAACATTCCTCCGGTAATCGACGAAGCAGCACAGATTCTCGGCGACGAAGTAAGAGTTACCGAATATGCTCTTCCCGGTTCTCCCGAAATGGCAGAAAACGCAATCAAAGCTCTCGGAAACGACGCCGCTTGCCTTCTTGCAAATCACGGCGCAGTTGCAGTCGGCAAAGATATGGATGCAGCTTTCCGCGTATGCACCATTCTTGAAATGACTTCCCAGATTTATTATATGGCACGCTGCATCGGCGAACCGAAACATATCGACGCAGATAAAGTTGCTTTCATGAAAGATTTCGTTGCAAACCATTACGGCCAGAGAGATTAATCAACAGGGAAAGATATAAAATGAAGACGCTTCCATATGCAAGAAAACAGGAAATTCTCGAAATGCTTAAGGAAAACGAATTTGTTGACGTTGACCAGCTTTCGAAAAAATTTGAAGTTTCCTATATGACCATAAACCGTGACCTCAAGGAACTTGAGGAAAGCGGTGCGGTTTCTCGTGTTTACGGCGGCGTTAAAGCTGCGGAAGGAACGGCGATTCCTCCATCGGTGAATATTTCCCAACCAAAAATTTCCGCCGAAAATACTGACGAAACCCCTTATTTCGACCTTACAATTGAAGAACGCTTTAAAAAAAGCCTTAAACTTAAACAGGCAATTGCAAAAAAAGCCGCCCAGCTTGTTGCGGACGGGGACGTTATTGCAATGGATCCAAGCACAACCGTTCTTCATATGTGCACTTTTCTTCAGGATAAAAACATAACCGTTGTCACAACAAGCCTTATGGTCGCTTTGCAGTTTTCAAACTCAAAAAGTGTCCAGGTCGTGATGCCGGGCGGTTCGGTAAGAAAATCCTCCCTTTCAATTGTCGGACCGCTTATGGAAGATCTTCTTGAAGATATGGTGATAAACAAATGCTTCCTTTCCTCCCATGCGATTTCTTTTGAAAACGGACTTACCGACCATACGATCGAAGAATCCGACGCAAAAAAGAAAATTGCAAGGCGTTCCGCAAAGACTTTTGTTCTTGTTGACAGCACGAAAGTCGGAAAAAACGCTTCCTTTACCGTCTGCAAATGGCCGGAGATAACGGCGATAATAACCGATTCAAAATCCGGTTTTGACGATAAGAAAAGGGAACACCTCAAAAAATTTGAGGGAAAAGGCGTCGAAATAATTTATTCAATGAAATAAAAAAACAAAGCGGCACAGAATCGAAATCAAAATCGGTTCTGTGCCGCTTTCTGTTATATGCTTTCGGGTTTTCGGGTTTTCTTGTAACGGGGTTGATTCCGTTCCAATCTCTGCGTTTTAACGCATTCAGTTTTTTCTGTTCTTTTTTGGAAAGTTTTTCAAAAGGGATAAATTTTTCCATAAGGCATTCTCCTTTCGTTTAAAAGGCTCCCTTGTGCAAAGGGAACCGCTTCTGCATTAAAAACAAAAAAGGCCGTTAACTTTCGTTAACGACCTTTTGGTGCGGTAAATGGGACTTGAACCCATACGTCAAAGACACACGCCCCTCAAACGTGCCTGTCTGCCTATTCCAGCACTACCGCATTTCTCGAATGCAAGAGTTATTATATCAAAACATTTCTTAAATGTCAACAACTTTTTTAAAATTTTTTGAATATTTTTTTCGCGGGCGCCAAAACTCTTTAAAAGCGGAAAGGGGGAAGCTTTTCTGAAAAAAAGAATAGTAAGTTTTCTTTGCGCTTTTATAGTAATAATGGGCGCTCTGCTTCTGCGGGTTGCGAAAATCGGGGCAGGGGAAATTTCAAAAGAAGCTGCCGCCCTTCAAAGCAGAAAAGTTCTTGAACTTTCAAAAACAAGGGCGGGGATCTTCGACAGGAACATGATCCCTTTTGTGAACAAAAACCAAAAAAGGCGTATCGTTGTTTTTCCGGATATCCTTGAAGTTACGGCAATAAACAGTTTCTTCGACAGGGACAGCCTTGCGGAAATATTTATGAAAAAAGAACCTTCCGTTCTCGATATCGGCGGAAAAATAATCGAAGGCAAAGGAATTTATAATTTTTCCTATCCCGAAAGATATTCGGAAGAAACGTCCGCACCTCATATAGTCGGTTATATAAGCGGCGGAAAGGGCGTTTTCGGTGCAGAAAAAAGTTTTGATGAATTCCTTTCCAAAAACGGCAAAAGACTTTCTGTAAGCTATTACACCGACGGAACGGGAAGGCTTCTTTCCGGGGAAGAAATCGTTCTTGATTCGGAAGAGGTTTTTGAAAAAAGCGGGGTCGTTCTGACTTTGGATTCGGAAATCCAGAAAATTACGGAAAATGCCCTTTCGGAAGGAACGGAAAAAGGCGCGGCGGTTGTGATGGATATCAAAAACGGCGAAATTCTTGCTTCCGCTTCCGTTCCGGATTTTGAACCGGAAAAAGTTCCGGAATATCTGAATTCGGAAAATTCGCCTTTTGTAAACCGTGCCTTTTCCGCATATTCCGTCGGTTCAACATGGAAGATCCTTGTTGCGGCGGCGGCTCTTGAATCCGGAATTTCGCCGGAAAGAACTTTTGAATGTACCGGAAAAATCGAAGTTGACGGAAGGATCTATAAATGCCATTGGGAAACCGGTCACGGCGAAATCAATATGGAAAAGGCTCTTGAAATTTCCTGCAATCCCTATTTTATAAACCTTGCGATTGAAACCGGAGGAGAAAAAATTCTTGAAACGGCAAAAAACCTCGGTTTCGGAGATCCTTCCTGTTTCGGAGAAAACTGGTTTTCCGCTTCGGGAAATCTTCCTTTGGAAGAGGAACTCCTTTCAAAAACCGTTCTTGCAAGTTTCGCTTTCGGCCAGGGAAAACTTCTTGCAACCCCGGTCCAGCTTGCGGTTCTCGCTTCCGCAATCGGAAACGGCGGATATGCCGTTACTCCGAAAATCGTTCTCGGAACCTTCGACAGAAACGGAATTTGGGAAGGGACGCCGGATTACAGCAAAAACCGTGTTATGAGCATAAAAACTGCGGAAACCGTAAAAAAGATGGTGATAAACGTTGTTGAAAACGGAAGCGGAAAAAACGCAAAGCCGGAAAAAGGTTCCGCCGGCGGAAAAACCGCTTCCGCCCAGACCGGCCAGTTCGATAAAAACGGAAACGAAATAATCCACGCATGGTTCATCGGATTTTATCCGGCGGAAAACCCGGAATATGCGGTTGCGGTCCTTGCGGAGGGAATGGATTCCGGCGGAGATCATGCCGCCCCGATTTTTAAAAAAATCTGCGACGGAATTGAAATGTTAAATTATAATTAAATATAATATTGCCACTTGCTTAAGAGGAAAAAATATGTTATTATTTAATATACAATATGATATTATCGGAAGAAGGCGTTTTCGATGAATATTGTAACTGCAATTGAAACAATGAGAACAATTGTTGACGCTTATGATAAATTTGAAGCCAAAAAGCTTAAAATAAAAAGGAAAACAGAAAAAGTTCTGAAAGGTGGTAAAAATATGAAATTCGGTACTGTTATCGGAATTGTTGTCGGTGCTCTTGCACTTATCGCCGCCGGCGCTGCCGCAGTTTATTTCCTTACCAAGAAAAAAGGCTGCTGCTGCGATGAATGCTGCGATTGCTGCTGTGATGATGATCTTTTTGATGAATTCCCGGAAGAAGAATTCTGCTGCGATTGCGAAGAAGTTCCGGAAGAAGTTCCCGCAGAAGAAGTTTCCGAAATCTGATTTTTTAAAACAAAACAGGATGACAGCGCGGATTTGCGCTTTGTCATGCGGCATATGGGTCCTGTGCGACAAAAAACCGTGAACCATGTCAGGCGGGGAACCGAGCAGCATTAAGCGGTCTTTTTGGGTGCCGCAGACAAATCTGTGTGCCGTGTGATAAAGCACATATCCGCGTTTTTATATGCCTCCCTTGCCTAAAGGGAGGGGGACCGTTGCCTTTTGGCACGGTGGAGGGATTTAATTAAGAAGGAGGAAATTATATGTATCAGGCGCTTTACAGAAAATACCGTCCGCGCTTTTTCCGTGACGTTGCGGGACAGGAACACATAACTTCCGTCCTTTCGAAAGAAGTTTCCGAAAAAACTTTCGGACATGCCTATCTTTTTACCGGAAGCCGCGGAATCGGTAAAACAACCTGCGCAAAAATCCTTGCGAAGGCAGTAAACTGTCCTTATGAAAAAGAAGGCGAACCTTGCGGCGAATGCGAAATCTGCCGCGGAATCGATGACGGCTCTCTTCTCGATATCACCGAAATGGACGCCGCTTCAAACCGCAATATCGACGATATCCGCGACCTTCGTTCCGAAGCAAACTTCACCCCCGCCGTTGCGAAATACCGCGTCTATATCATAGACGAAGCACATATGCTCACAAAAGAAGCGGCAAACGCTCTTCTTAAAATTATGGAAGAACCGCCGGAACACGTTATTTTTATTCTTGCGACGACCGAAGTTCACCGCCTTCCGGCAACGATTCTTTCCCGCTGCATGCGCTTCGATTACAGAAGAATGCCTCCGGAAGTTATTGCCGAAAGAGTGAAATTCGTCTGCAAAATGGAACATATCGAAATTGAAGACGAAGGCGCAATGCTTATCGGAAAACTTGCGGATGGCGGAATGCGCGACGCACTTTCGCTTCTTGATATCTGCCGTTCTTCCGACGAAGTTATCACCGCCGATACTGTCAGCAGATGCGCCGGCCTTGCGGGAAGGGAATATCTTTTTGAACTTACCGATAAAATTGCGGAAAGGGATATTTCCGCTGTTCTCTCCGCGGTGGATAAACTTTATGAAGGTTCTGCGGATGTTTCGAGAATCTGTGACGAACTTATAAACCATTTCAGAAACCTTATGATAGTTTCCTGCGCAAAGGATGCTTCCGCAATACTTAAAGTTATGCCGAATGAGATGCTCCGCATTGAAAAACAGGCAAAAGCAATTTCCCAACCGGAAATTTTCCATGCGGTTTCCGTTTTGCAGGATACACTTGTTAAAATGTCCAAAAGCGCTTCCAAGCGCCTTGAATTTGAACTTGCCCTTGTAAAGCTTTGTTCTCCGGCTTTGACCCAAAGCCAGGAAGCACTTCTTGCAAGAATCGAAAAACTTGAAAAGGAAGTTGTTCTTCTTAAAGCAAGGGGAGTTTCTCCGGCTGTGCAGAATATTCCCGTTTCCGAAGCTCTTCCGATGGCGGAACCGGTTCCGGTTTATGAGGAAATTCCAAGACAGGAAGAACCGAAAACTGTTTTTGAACAAAACGGAAATTCCGAACCGGAATTTCCGAACTGGGAAGAGGTTGTTGAAATCATCAAAGGAAAGAACAGAATGCTCTATTCGTTCCTTGAAGGTTCAAAAGCCTATCTTTCCGGAAAAAGAGTTCTTATAGATTCCCAAAACGACTTTTTTATTGACTATATGCAGAAAACCGATGACGCAAAGGAAGTTATCAAAAACGCAATAACCGAAGTTTGCGGAATCCGTTACGGAATCGGTCCTTATAAAAAAACAGAAAAAAAGCCCGAGGATGACCCTCTTGCCCTTCTTGCGAAAAGAGCGGCGGAAATGGGAATCGGCGAGCTTTGATATAAAAACGACAAAAAATCCGAAATCAGGAGGAATATAATAATGAAAGCAAGACTTCCCCAGGGATACGGCGGCGGCCCTTCCAACATGCAGGGCATGATCAAACAGGCTCAGAAAATGCAGGAGCAGATGACCAATCTTCAGGCAGAGCTTGACGCAAAAGAATATGATTTCACCGTTGGCGGCGGAATGCTCACCATTCATATGAACGGTAAAAAAGAAATGCTCGGAATCGAACTCAAACCCGAAATTGTCGATCCGGACGATATCGAAATGCTTCAGGATCTTATCGTTGCAGGCGTTAACGAAGCTGTTTCCACTATCGAAAAAACCAACAGCGAAGCAATGAACGCAATTACCGGAAGCCTTAACATTCCCGGAATGTTCTGATAAATTATGAACTACCGCGTACTTCCGCTTACCAAACTTACCGAACATTTTGCCCGTCTTCCGGGAATCGGCAAAAAAAGCGCCCAGCGCCTTGCTTTCCATGTTCTCCGCATGCCGGAGGAGGAAGCAAAGGCTTTCGCCGAAGCGATTCTTGAAGCAAGGGAAAAAATCGGATATTGCGAAGTTTGCAAAAACATAACCGATGCACCGCGTTGCGCAATCTGCTGTGACGAAACAAGGGACAGAAGCACTATCTGCGTTGTTGAAGACCCAAGGGACGTTATCGCAATCGAGCGCACAAAGGAATATGACGGACTTTACCACGTTCTCGGCGGACTTATTTCCCCGATGGACGGAGTCGGCCCGGAAAGCCTTTTTATCAAGGAGCTTCTTGAAAGACTTTCCGACGGCGAAGTTAAGGAAGTTATTATGGCAACAAACCCCACCGTTGAGGGCGAGGCAACCGCGATGTATATTTCGCGTCTTCTTAAACCTCTCGGAGTGATTGTTTCCCGCCTTGCTTACGGAATTCCCGTTGGCGGAAACCTTGAATATGCGGACGAAGTCACCCTTTACCGCGCTATTGAAGGCAGAAACAGAATGTGAGCACGGCGTTTGAGCACGGTGCTCAAAAATAAAAAACATAAACTTTATTTAATTTTTAAATAAGGAGAACCAACAAAATATGGATTTAGTTGGCGCAAAAGCAAGACATAAGGCGTTCGGATCGGGAACGATTACTGCGTTTGAACCTTCAAACGCAGAAGGAACCAGCGGTTATGTGACCGTTGAATTCGCCGCAAAAACATCAAAATTTCTTTATCCGGATGCTTTCGGAAAATTCATCGTTCTTGAAGACGAGGAAGCTAACGCAAAAATCGTTTCCGCGGTTGAAGACGAACAGAAAGCGAAGGAAAAAGAACAGAACATCGCAAAGATAAAGGAAGCGCTTAAATCAAAAGCGGAAAAAGCGGAAGCTTCCGCCCAGAAGGCAAAGCCGAAAGCCGCACCCAAAACTCTTGACGACCTTTTCGGTGCGGATTACCACGCCGAAAAACTTAAAAGAGAACCGGTTCTCGGTTACCGCCAGGTCGAGGGTTCTTTCGGAATCAAACTCGGCGTTTCCGGCGGAAAAGATATTAATTCCACAGAAATGAACGTTGTTCTTATTTCAAACGTTACAAAAATCGGCGGAAAATTTGTTTATCATGACAGATGGACTGCCGAGGGAGATTATATCTATTCCGGCGAAGGAAAAACCGGCGACCAGACTTTGACCGGAGGAAACCTTGCGATAGCATCTGCCGCGGAGGAAAGAAAAGATATTCATCTTTTTGTAAAATTTTCCCCGATGGAATATTATTACCAGGGAATTTTCGATTTGGCGGATTATACTCTTGAAGAAGAAAAAGACGAAAACGGAAATTCTCGCATGGAGTATAAGTTCAGACTGACTCCCAAAAAATAATTCTTAAAAACAGGGAAGGAGGCGAAACGAAAAAATGGATAAAAAGGAAACAAGAAAAAGCATTGCCACCAACAAAAAAGCCTTCCATGACTATTTTGTGGACGATAAATATGAAGCCGGAATTGAACTTTTCGGAACGGAAGTCAAAAGTATCCGTGCCGGTCAGGTCAACCTTAAGGACAGCTGGTGCGATATCAAAAACGGCGAAATTTTTGTTCAGGGAATGCATATAAGCCCTTATGAAAAGGGAAATATCTTCAACCGGGATCCGCTTCGCGTTCGCCGCCTTTTGATGCATAAACGCGAGATCATGAAGCTTAACGCTGCTATTCAGCAGCAGGGAATGACGCTTGTTCCCCTTGAACTTTATTTCAGCGGTTCAAGAGTCAAAATTGCGGTTGGTCTTTGCCGAGGCAAAAAGCTTTATGATAAACGCGACGACGCCGCAAAGCGCGATATGCAGCGCGATATCGAGCGCCATATGAAAGAACAAAGAAGATAAGCGCTTCTCCTTTTCGGAGAAACCTTGCCTTATAAATGGGGGCGTAAAGGTTTCGACGGGGGTCTTGAAGCATGAATAGCGGGTAGATGCGCCCAGCCATCTATAAAATGGGTAAAAACAATAAACGCTAAATCTAACAGATTTGCTTTTGCTGCTTAATTAAGCAGCCGTTCTGCCGTTGAGTACCGCGGCTTCGGACAGGGCGTCGACTAGCGGTGAACGACAGGCGGGAGCTTTTTCCGTACCGCCGTCGTAACAGGAAAATACCGGAAAGGGCAGTTTGAATGCTGTCCGCCCGATTCGGGAATTTTAAACAACATTCTGCACCCGGAGAAGTTTGTGTGAATGGGCTTTCGGACAGGGGTTCGACTCCCCTCGCCTCCACCACAGAGTTTCACGTAGAGTGAAAAATTACAGAATAAGCCACCTGGTCAACATTTACTTGCCAGGTGGCTTATTTGTTTGTTATGGCTAGGATTGCCTCGGCAAAACAAGTTTCTGGATTTTTGTAAAATGGCAAATGGCTAGGAAAGACTTGATAAGACGTGTATTACGATAAAATAAAAAAACCACAAATTTTCCGCGTTTTCGGGTGGTGGAGAGTATATGTTTTTGACAGGCTCCACCATAGGAAACCATTCCAAAAACGTATAAATGGCTTAAAATAGCCATTCTATGGACAGGGGTTGGGAGCGGGTTGTTCGCCATAGGCGTTACCAGCCATAAACACGTCATTGATAGTGGAAAAGGGAAGGAATAAAAGCTAAAAAAGCAAGCCACCGCATTTTGCGATGGCTTTTTTCTTAATTATTCTTAGTTTCAACAATCTCACCATTATGAAGTCTTATAACCCTGTCCGCCATGGCGGCGATTTCCATATCATGAGTGACAAGGAGTATTGTCTGGTGGAACCTTGCCGCAAGGGCTTTTAAATGGCGTAGAACCTGGTCGCCGGTTTTGGGGTCAAGGTTTCCGGTGGGTTCATCTGCAAGCAAAATTGCGGGTTTGGAAGCCAGCGCACGGGCAATGGCGACCCTTTGCTGTTCGCCGCCGGAAAGCTGATCTGGATAGCGGTTAAGTTTATCGGAAATTTCCAAAGCTTCAACAAGTTCCTC
Organism: Oscillospiraceae bacterium; assembly: GCA_045631325.1. Lineage (GTDB taxonomy): Bacteria > Bacillota > Clostridia > Oscillospirales > Ruminococcaceae > UMGS1668. The sequence continues at coordinate 421 of JAZQUO010000052.1, read as the reverse complement.
AAGGAATTCCGGTTCAATATCCCTTCCGTCAAGATGAAGAGGCATAAGAATATTTTCTTTAACGGTGTGTTCTTCAAGAAGGTTATAAGCCTGGAATACGAAGCCGATTCTCTGTCTTCTGAGGCGGCAGAGTTCGTTGTTACTTAAATCGAAGATGCTTTTATCTTCGATATAAAGTTTTCCTCCGGAGGGTCTGTCAAGTCCTCCGAGAATCTGGAGAAGGGTGGATTTGCCGGAACCGCTTCGGCCGATTATTGCATAGAAAACGCCTTCTTCGATTGAAATATCAAGAGGCTTCAATGCATGAACTTCATTTTTGCTGCCTTCGTTATATGTTTTATAAAGACCTTCTGTTCTTAAAATATCCATTCAAAAAGCCTCACTTTCTTGTTTTGATGTTTTCAATGGGAAGATATTTCTG
>JAZQUO010000051.1:0-15821 GCA_045631325.1 Oscillospiraceae bacterium | reverse complement strand
ATATATTATATATAAATATATTCTAGTATAAAGATAATTACCCGTAACTATTGAAAAATTTCCCGTTTCATGGTATTATAATTATAACTGTAACCATCTTAATTTTTAAGTTACGATAAATAATAATTTTTAAGGGGATAGAACATTGGATAAATTCGTAATAAAAGGCGGAACCCCTCTTCGCGGAGAGGTCCAGGTCAGCGGCGCAAAAAATGCCGCTGTTGCAATAATTCCCGCAACAATCCTTGCAGGCGGTCCCTGCCTCCTTGAAAACATCCCTGACATCAGCGATGTTTATACCCTTTATGATATGCTTTCTCTTATGGGTGCAACCGTTCGTGTTGTAAGCCGTACTTCCGTTTTCATCGATACAAGCAACATCACTTCCCATAAAGTTCCCGAGGATCTTGCAAGACAGCTTCGCGCTTCCTATTATTTCCTCGGTGCACTTCTCGGAAGATGCAGCGAAGCAAACGTTCCGCTTCCCGGCGGATGCGATTTCGGTGTACGCCCCATCGACCAGCATATCAAAGGTTTTGAAGCTCTTGGTGCAAACGTAAATATCGGACACGGTTCCGTTTCCATAAGCACCGACGGCCTTCTCGGAAGCCACATCTATTTTGACGTTGTTTCCGTCGGCGCAACCATCAACGTAATGCTTGCCGCCGTTAAAGCAAAAGGTCTTACCGTTCTTGAAAACGTTGCAAAGGAACCCCATATCGTTGACCTTGCAAACTTCCTTAACTCCCTCGGCGCAGATATCCGCGGTGCAGGTACCGACGTAATCAAAATTCACGGTGTTGAAAAACTCCACGGCGCAAACTATTCCATCATTCCCGACCAGATCGAAGCGGGGACTTATATGGTAGCCGCCGCCGCAACCAAAGGCAACGTTCTTATCAGAAACGTTATTCCGAAACACCTTGAAGCAATCACCGAAAAACTTGTTAAAACCGGTGCATCCGTAATCGAATACGATGATGCTGTCCGTGTTTCCGGCGAGGTTGACCATTTTGAGCATGTAAACATAAAAACCATGCCCTATCCCGGCTTCCCCACCGATATGCAGCCCCAGATGACAACCCTTCTTGCTCTTGCCGAAGGCACCAGCATTGTAACCGAAGGCGTCTGGGATAACCGTTTCAAATATATCTCTGAACTCTGCAGAATGGGTGCTTCCATTTCCGTTGACGGAAAAGTTGCGGTAGTTCAGGGTGTTGAAGGTCTTTCCGGTGCATGTGTCCGCGCAGCAGACCTCCGTGCGGGAGCCGCAATGGTAATTGCGGGACTTGCCGCAAACGGCACCACCGAAATCGAAGAAATTCATCATATTGAACGCGGATACACCAACCTTGTTGATAAACTCCGCGGTCTCGGCGCAGATATCAGCAGAATCTCCGTTCCGGAAGGTTCTTCCGTTTATTCTGTCGTTTAAAAATTACAAAGGCGGAGCGGTTTCCGCTCCGCCTTATTAAATTTACGGAGGCTTATTTTTGGCAAAGTTTTTTACCATAGCCAGCGGCAGTTCCGGCAATTCAAGCTTTGTCGGTTCCTCCGGCGAAGGAATTCTTGTTGATTTCGGAATAAGCTGCCGCGGAGTTACAACGGCACTTAAAAGCCGCGGGATCGAACCCGGTTCTCTTTCCGGAATTCTTGTGACTCATGAACATATCGACCATGTCCGGGGACTTTCGGTCTTCCTTAACAAATACGACGTTCCGGTTTTTGCTTCTCCTGCTGTTCTGAAATTTCTTCTTTCAAACGGACTTGTTCCCGAAAAAGCATCTCTCAATGAAATCGATGAACAGGGACAGCTTATCGGAAAAATGCTTGTGAAACCGTTCAGAACTTCCCACGACAGCGTCGGAAGTTTCGGTTACAGCATAATCACCCCGGACGAACACCGTATAACGGTCTGCACCGATACCGGTTACATAACCGAAGGCGCAAAAGAACAGCTTTGCGGAAGCGAAATTGTTCTTATCGAAGCCAACTATGATAACGGAATGCTCGATTTCGGTCCGTATCCGTATCATCTTAAAAGACGTATTAAAGGACCGCAAGGTCACCTTTCAAACACCGATTGCGCCGCTTTTCTTCCCGAACTTATAAAAAACGGCACAACCCATATCGTTCTCGGACATTTAAGCAAGGAAAACAACACCCCCGACGTTGCTTTACAGACCTGCGTTTCCGAACTTTCGCTCGCTGGTCTTAAAAAGGACAGGGACTACGTTATTTTTGCCGCACCGAGAAACGAAGTTTCTGAAAATATTTTGCTTTAAGGAGGAAAAATGCGTACAATAAATATCATCTGCGTCGGAAATCTCAAAGAAAAATATCTGCGCGAAGCCGCCGCAGAATATGAAAAACGCCTTTCCGCCTACTGCAAATTAAAAATAACCGAGCTTAACGAATATAAACTTCCGGACAAACCCTCACCTTCCGAAATTGCAAAATGCATTGAAACGGAAGGCACCGCCATTGCATCAAAAATTCCGCAGAACGCAGTTGTTGCCGCAATGTGCATTGAAGGTGAAATACTTTCTTCTGAAAGTTTTTCCCAAAGGCTTGAAAATCTTATGTCTGACGAAAGCGCAAGCGAACTTTGCTTTGTAATCGGCGGTTCCTACGGTCTTTCCGATGAAATCAAAAAAAGAGCGAAACTTAAACTTTCGCTTTCACGAATGACTTTTACACACCAGATTTCCCGCGTGCTCATTCTGGAACAGATTTACCGTGCTTTCCAGATTTCCACCGGAGGAAAATATCATAAATGATTACCGGAAAGGGAAAAAATGGCCAAGAAAAAGATTGAAAAACAAGAAACAAAACCCCAGGCAAAGGCTAATTTTGAAAACGCCGGAATAATTGTTGACCAGCCTATTGTCGACGTTCTTGAAAAGAACTATATGCCCTACGCCATGAGCGTTATCGTAAGCCGCGCGATTCCGGAAATTGACGGTTTTAAACCCAGCCACAGAAAACTCCTTTATACAATGTATAAAATGGGTCTTCTTTCCGGCGGAAAAACCAAATCCGCAAACATCGTCGGTCAGACAATGAAACTCAACCCCCACGGCGACCAGGCAATTTACGACACAATGGTGCGTATGTCCAGAGGCCATGCGGCCTTGCTCCACCCCTGGATAGACAGCAAAGGTAACTTCGGTAAGGCATATTCCAGAAACATGGTCTGCGCCGCTTCCCGTTATACAGAGGCAAAACTCGATAAAATTTCCGCGGAACTTTTCCGCGATATTGATAAAGATACCGTTGATTTTGTTGACAACTATGACAATACTATGAAAGAGCCTTCCCTCTTTCCGGTAACCTTCCCTTCAATCTTAGTTAACTTCAACGTCGGTATCGCCGTCGGTATGGCTTCCCAGATCTGTCCTTTCAGACTTTCCGAAATCTGTGAAACCACAATCAAACTTATCAAAGACCCGGAACACGATATTCTTTCCACTCTTCCCGCACCGGATTTTGCAGGCGGCGGACTTATTGTTTACGATAAGGACGAGCTTAACAAAATTTATGAAACCGGCCGCGGAAGCATCAAAGTCCGTTCCAAATATAACTATGACGAAAAGAACAAATGCATCGAGATAACCGAAATTCCCGCAACAACCTGCGTTGAGGCAATTATCGATAAAATTCTTGAACTTGTAAAAGCAAGAAAAATCACCGAAATTTCGGATATCCGAGACGAAACCGACCTTTCCGGTCTTAAAATTACAATCGACCTCAAACGCGGAATCGATCCGGATGCTCTGATGCAGAAACTTTATAAAAGCACCCCTCTTGAAGATTCCTTCTCCGCAAACTTCAACGTTCTTATCGGCGGTTCCCCGATGGTTCTCGGCGTTCGCCAGATAATCAACGAATGGGTCGCATTCAGACACGAATGTGTCCGCAGAAGAATTTTCTTCGACCTTAAAGGAAAGAAGGATAAACTCCATCTCCTCAAAGGTCTTCAGAAGATACTTCTTGATATCGACAAAGCAATCAAGATCATCCGCGAGACCGAAAGCGAAAGCGAAGTTGTTCCCAACCTCATGATCGGCTTCGGAATCGACCAGATACAGGCGGAATACGTTGCGGAAATCAAACTCCGCCACCTCAACCGCGAATACATTCTTAAACGCACCGCAGATATAAGCGATCTTAAAAAAGAGATTGCCGAAATGGAAATCATTCTTAACGACCCCAGGAAAATCAATAATCTTATTATTGACGATCTTAAGGACGTTATCAAGAAATACGACCAGCCCAGAAGAAGCGAGATCATCTACGTAAGCGAAACCGCTTCCGTTGAGGTCGAGGAAGAAATCCCCGATTATCCGGTAAACCTCTTCTTCACAAGGGAAGGTTATTTCAAAAAAATAACTCCCCAGTCGCTTCGAATGTCCGGCGAACACAAACTCAAGGAAGGCGACGAAATCGTATTTTCCACTGAAAGCCATAATACCGTTGAACTTCTGTTCTTCAGCAACAAATGCCAGGTTTATAAATCCCGCGCCTGTGATTTTGACGATACAAAAACAAGCGTAATGGGCGATTATATTCCTTCCAAGCTTGGTTTTGATGAAGGTGAAAGCGTAATTTTCATGGCGGTAGTTGAAAAATACACCGGTTTTATGGTATTCTTTTTTGAGAACGGAAAGGCCGCAAAAGTTCCCCTTTCCTCTTACGAAACAAAAACAAGGCGCAAAAAACTTATCGGCGCATATTCCGATAAATCGCCCCTTGTTTCCTGCTATAATATCGAGGAAGACAGAGAATTTCTTGTTTCCTCTTCCGGCGGAAGAATTCTTCTTGTTCATTCCGGCGCCGTTCCTTCAAAATCCGCAAGGGATACCCAGGGCGTCGCTGTTATGACTCTTAAAAAGAACGCGGTTGTTTCCGGCGCAAAACCTTTTGAACCGGGAATGCTTGAAAACGCACACCGCTTCAGAACAAGAAACCTTCCCGCCGCAGGCGCCATTCCGAAAGACGGCGACCTTTTTGAACAAATCAGTTTATAAAATTTTTTAATACCGAAAGGAGATTTAAATTATGTACGCATGCTGCAGAAAATGGTTTGACAGAGCAAGAGATATTGCCGAGGATTTTGAATACAAGGATTATTTCTGGTGCTATCTTCTTGTTCTTCTCCTTGGTGTACTTTTCGGAGTTTCCGCAAACAAGGCACTTAAATATCTTTCCCCCATTATTGCAATTTTTGCTGCTTTTGCTGCTTTCGAGGTTCTTTATCCCCGCCGCGAAAAAATTGCAAAAATGCTTGACGGAACTTATGAAGACAGATTTGTTGAATTTGAGGATACCGAAGATATCCCCGACTTTATCTGATTTATAAAAAAACGGGGACGCAAGTTCATCAATGCGTCCCCTAACAAAAAAGCCGTTTTATTTTGATTATTCTTTAAGGCAAACGCTTTTTTCTTTCTTAAATCGAAATAAAACGGGCTTGGTTATATTTTTACCATTAAAAGCGATTATAATACCTTATAAAACAGTCAATTTTTTGATAAAATGCTAAAAAAAGCCTTGCAAAAGATTGATAGCTGTGGTATTATATTATAGCTATCGTGTTATTTTTGGAGGTTTATCATGACTGTATTTGAAATTATCGGAAGTATTCTTCTTATCATAACCTGCGTTCTTGTAACTGTAACTGTTCTTTTCCAGAGCAGCAGCAAACAGGACGGCATTTCTGCTCTCGGCGGCAAAAGCGCTGCCGCTTCCGCAGCAGAAGCAAAGAGCAACAACGCAAAACTTGCAAGAATCACCAAAATCCTTGCTGTTGTTTTCTTTGTAATTACCCTCGCAGTTTATGCACTTACCATTTATCTTTAATTTCTAAAAATTCACGAAAAAGTCCCGGACAAGATGTCCGGGACTTTTTTATTTTAGTAATAAACCGTTTTAAAAACTTCATCGGTTCTTTCGTAAAAAACCTCGCTTATATTTTCATTGACGAACACCGAAAGCATTTCGCCAAAACCGTCAATAAGATTTTCCGATTCCGGAAGTTTTGAAAGAGGATACCAGAACATCTCCCCTTCGTCTGAAGATTTGAGTTCACCGGAAAATTCATTTGCGGTATAAAGAAACACAATATAGCGTTTTCCGTCTTTAAGTTTATGGAACTCTTTTATTCCGCAAAGCTTCGGATTTTTTATTGCAAGCCCTGTTTCTTCTTTTATTTCACGAATGACCGAAGGAGTTATGTATTCGCCTTTTTCAACATGGCCGCCGGGAAAATTCCAACCGTGCCAATCGGGATTATTTACTTTATCCTGCACAAGCACGTTTCCTTTTCCGTCAGATATCATACACATATTTGTAAGTTCAACTTCTTCGCTTCTTGACATATCTTTCTCCTTTTTACAAACAAAATGCCGCCGGAAAAATCCGGCGGCTATCTTTTTATCAAGGTCTTTTTGCAAATTTCATTTTCGGTTTTGCGGGTTTGTTATCCGCGGGTTTTCCTGCGGGTCTGGAACCGTTCTGCGGCTTTTTGCCTGCGTTTTTCTTGGGAGTCTGCTCTCCGGGAATTCCTTTTTTGGAAAGGTTATGAAGGCCTGTGAGTTCCTCTTTTGTGAGTTCGCGCCATTTTCCCTGCTGGAGCATTCCGAGCCTTACAATGCCGATAGAGGTGCGTTTAAGGCGGATAACAGTAAGTTCGACCGCTTCGCACATTTTACGGATCTCGCGGTTTTTGCCTTCGGCAATGATGAACTGAAGAACAGTTCTTTCTTCATTTTCTTCAAGAACGGTTACGGAAACCGGACGGACAAATCCGGAATCGATTTTAACGCCTTCGGAAAGTTTGATGAGTTTTTCTTCAATTCCGGTTTCGCGAACAGTTACGCGGTAAGTCTTCTGAATGTTGCCGCTGGGGTGCATAATCATGTTTGCAAAAGCACCGTCGTTGGTAAGAAGGATAAGACCTTCGCTGTTGCGGTCAAGGCGTCCGATGGGATAAATTCTTGCGGGGATATCGGTAACGAGATCCATTACGGTTTTTCTTCCCATTTCGTCGGAAGTGGTTGTTACAAAGCCGCGGGGTTTGTTGAGTGCAACGTACCAGAGTTTTTCTCCGATTCCGCTGCTTATCTCTTCCCCGTTGATTGTGATAATATCTTTTCTTACGTCAACTTTCATTCCGATTTCGGCGGGATGTCCGTTAACTTTGACTTTTCCTGCGGCAATAAGCTCTTCCGCTTTTCTTCTGGAAGTATATCCGGAATCTGCAATTGCCTTCTGAATTCTTGTATCCTTCATTTTATTCTCCTCAAAACTAAAAATTGTCTTTTATGTTATCCCAAAACCTTTCGGATCCGGGAACTTTTTCAACTGTTTTTTCCGCAGCAAGCGGAGTTTCGGCAATAAGCTCGCCGTCAAGATAAAAAAGCGCTTTGCCAAGGATTTTACCTTTTTTAACCGGCGCAAAAACAAAAGGTTCCGCGCTTATAACAACAGTTATTCTTTCCTCCTCGCCTTTAAAAAGCGAAGCTGAAACGTTTTTGGGAACGGCTTTTACTGTTTTTTCCGTTCCGCCGCAAACCGGAATAAGTTTTTCTTTTGCAAGCTTTTCAAGCGGAACAGATTCAAGTTTACCGAAATATTCGTTATATAATGCGGTATGATAATTCCAGTCATCCGGACAGCCGAGAGTAACGCAGATAAGCGAAACTCCTTCCCTTTCCGCCGAAGAAACCAGACAGCGGCCGGATTTTTTTGTAAAACCGGTTTTGATTCCCGTTGCGCCCTCAAAAGTCTTTAAAAGCCTGTTGTGGTTGGAAAGAGTTCTTTTATACGGAGGATTTCCGAATTCCACCCGAAGGCTTTCAGAACCGCATATCTCCTTAAAAATCGGATTTTTCATAGCTTTTTTTGCAAGAAGCGCCATATCGTAAGCGGTAGAAAAATGGTTCTTTCCGTCAAGACCCGAAGGGGTTTCAAAAGAAGTGTTCTGAAGACCCATTTCTTTTGCTCTTTTATTCATAAGTTTTACGAAATTTTCCACAGAACCGGAAATTCTTATTGCCGCGGCGTTTGCCGCATCGTTTCCTGAAGCAAGAAGCATTCCCGAAGCAAGTATCCTTAAAGTCACCTTATCCCCGGGAAGAAGGCCCATTGAAGAACCTTCAACCGCAATATCGCTTTTTTTCACAGAAAAATATTCATCGATATTTTCTTCTTCGAGAACGATAAGCGCTGTCACTATCTTTGTTGTGCTTGCCATCGGAAGTTTTTCGTCTTTGTTATGTTCAAAAAGAACCCTTCCGCTTTCGAAATCTATGAGCACGGCACTTTTTGCCGCCGCAAAAGATTCTGTGCTCAAAGAAAAAGCTATGAGCACGGCTGTTATAACAGAAAAAATTTTACGCAAACGGAATCACCCCGCAAGAATTTATGCGGAGTTTTTTCTTTTTATTCTTTTATTATTCAGCAGGAACTTCCGGAACGGTTTCGATAATTGCGGGTTCTGCGTTTTCAACGGTTACGTTGTCGCTTTTTTTCTTGTTAATAAAACCGGAAATTGTATCGATTGCATCCGGAACCATGTTTGCAACGCGCTCCGCAACGCTGTTTTTGTCGGCAAGCTGAATCATGCGTACGCTGTCGCCTTTAAGAATAAGGAAAGCAACGGGCTGGATGGTAACGCCGCCGCCGGTACCGCCGCCGAACATTTCCTTGGGGCTTGCGGAAGGAAAATCGGAACCGCCGCAGCCGAAACCGACGCTTACTTTGGAAACAGGAATAATAGTTGTTCCGTCCTGAATGGAAATCGGCGCACCGATTATGGAGTTGGAATCCACCATTCCTTTTACTTTTTCAAGAGAGATATTTATCATACCTTCAAGATTTTTTTCGCTCATGCGGAAGCACTCTCCTTTGCATTTATCTTCTGCCGCGGTTTTGCGGACTTTGTTTTATCGTTGTTTTTTGCGGCATCTTTAAGAAAAACAAAAGCAATTCTCAAAGCGCCGATCAATATGACAAGCGGATTGAATTCGATATCCGCTCCGCCGTAAATTTCGTCCTTTTCCGAAATAAAATCCGGAAAAACGCACATTTTTGTTTTCTCGATTCTTGTAAGATTGCGGAAAAATCCAAGAGCACCTGAAAGCCATCCGCAGATTCTTCCGTATTTTATTCCGCAGGCTGCGGCATCTTCCGCGCCGACTTTCCAATAAAGTTCGATTTTGTGGAATCTTATATTCCTGAGAATCATTTTTGCGCCGGGACCGTATTTCTGAACGGATTCAACTATAAAATCCACCGTTTCTTCAAGGGTCATTTTCCGTTTTTCTTTTTTTGTTTTTTCCGGTGCGGTTTCCTTTGCGGTTTCCGTTTTTTCCGGTTTTTCTTCTTTTTTCTTTTCCTTCATCGGGAAAAGAACATATTCAAAGAAAAAGAGGAATCTTATTTTTAAAGAAAACTCTTCTTTATAATAAGCGGCAGCATGTACGGGAATCATAAGGATTCCGAGAATCAAAGCGATTATTCCGAAAAAAATCAGCAAACCCGTCAACGCCGCCACCCCCTTTTTTCTAAAATATTCAGAAATAAATCAGTTTTCGTTATCGAAAAGGGACTGCTGATCTTCAATTTCCGGAGAAGGCATTTTAATTTCCTGTTCCGCTTCATCCGCAATGGGCGGCATATCTTCGATCGATTCCAGTCCGAAAGAACGGAGGAAAAGCGGAGTTGTTCGGTAAGCAATCGGTTTTCCCGGAAGATCGAGTCTTCCTGCCTCTTCGATAAGTCCTTTTTCAACAAGCGTTGAAATTACACCGGAAGAATCAACCCCGCGGACCTGTTCCGCAAAAGCCCTTGTAACCGGCTGGTTATAAGCAATTATTGCGAGAACTTCAAGGGCCGCCTGGGAAAGAGGCGCATTTCTTTTTATTTCAAAAGCGCCGCGGATATAAGGTTCATATTCCGCTTTGGTGCAGAACTGCCACTGGCTTTCAAGGCGTCTTACTTCAATTGAACCTTCGAATTTTTCATATTTTGTTTTTAAACTTTCAAGAACCGCAACCGCGGCATCTTCATCAAGTTCCATTGCCTGCGCAACGATTTTCTGGTCAACGGGTTCACCGCCGGCAAAAAGAATCGCTTCGGCTATTTTTTCATATTGTTCCAGCTGCAGTTTCGTCACCCTCTTTCAGTTTTTTTCTTTTAATATCTTTGTTGAGTTCAACCATGTTGTCCTCATCAACGTTTATTCTTCCCTTCTTGACAAGTTCAAGAACAGCAAGGAACATTGCAACACTTTCGCTTCTTGTCGAACCGTAGAAAAGGTCGTTCCATTTAAGCTTTGTGCGCCTGTAAAGGCGTTTTAAAAGGATTATTGCCCTCGACGGTACGGATATCAGTTTTTTATGAACAACGCCGCTGAAGGCCTCTACGGGCGGCGGAAGCTTACGTTGTTTTCTTCCGAGAGCGGAAAGATATGCTTTGAGAATATCTTCCGAAGGATGTATCCTTGTATAGGTGTTGTCCGCTTCAATGGGGGTCGGTTTTCTTGAAAAAATGCTGTTTCCGCAAAATTTTTCCTTAAGTTCCGCCGCAACCATTTTGCATGCCTGATATTCGATAAGTTCTCCCTGGAGTTCCTGACGGAGTTTTTCGCCTTCGTCATCATACCTCGGAAGAAGCATTGCGGTTTTTATATAAACAAGTCTTGCGGCCATTTCGAGAAATTCCGCAGCGCCGTCCATATCGTCAAAATTTTCGATATCTTTTATCGATTCGGTATACTGTTCAAGAAGTTCCGAAATATTGATATCGCATATATTAAGCTTATGCTTCTGTATCAGAAAAAGCAGAAGATCAAGAGGTCCTTCAAAAGCATCGAGCTTATAGTTAAGTTTTTCGCTCAAAATTACATCTCCAAAAATCAATAATCAAAAACGGATTGCAAAGGAAGCAAGCCAGTCGATTGGTCTTGTTATAAAATCAAAAACTCCGGTTAAAGTTCCGCTTACAAAGTTAATCGGTCCGTCAAGAACGCCGAACCAAAGGGCAATAATGAGTCCGAGGAAAATAAGATTTTCATACTGCATTATCTTGAAATAAAATCTTTGCGGAAGGAAATAAGTCGCAATTCTTGAACCGTCAAGAGGCGGAATCGGAATAAGGTTGAAAACGCCGAGAGTGATGTTTATTGTGATCATATAAAGCAAAAACATCTGGACTGTTGAAAGAAACGCGCCGGAAATTCCCATATATTCCGGAATATAGCTGAGTTTATAAAGGACCATTGAAATAAAAGCAAGTCCGATATTGGACATCGGTCCCGCAAGGGAGGAAATCATCATTCCCTTTTTCGGGTTTTCAAAATTAAGCGGATTTATCGGAACGGGTTTTGCCCAGCCGAAACCGAAAAGTATCATTGCAATTGTTCCGAAAATATCGAAATGGGCAAGAGGGTTAAGGGTCAGTCTTCCTTCCCTTTTTGCGGTATAATCGCCCATTCTGTATGCGGCATAGCCATGGGCGCATTCATGTATCGGAAGCGCGATAAGCGCAACTATAAAACGAAGCAGAAAAGTATAAATATCAAAATTCATCTTCGGAATTTATATCTCCTTTAAAATTTTACATAATTACTTAAATATATATTATATAGGAAAATCCTTCTTATTACAAGGGCGAAAAGGGTCGGTTTTTGTTAAAGAGCGGTAAATTTTTTGTTAACCCGCCACAAATTTCGGTTTATTATAAAAAAATAAAAATAATTTGGAAAAAATGCCGATAAATACTTGCTTTTTTCGTTTAAGTTTGATATAATACGAACGTTGACTTTCTGAAAGAACAAAGGAGGTGCCACTATGGCAAAATGTGATTTCTGCGGAAAAGGTGTTAGCTTTGGTATCAAAGTATCCCACTCCCACAGACGTTCCAACAGAACCTGGAAAGCTAACGTTCGTCGCGTAAAAGCTCTTGTTGATGGCAAACCTTGCCACGTATATGCATGCACTCGTTGCCTGCGTTCCGGTAAAGTTACCCGCGCTATCTGATTTTAAATCTAAGTAGCTTCTTTCCCCGGGGGAGGCTTCTTCCGGGGTATTTTCAGTGTTCGAACACCATATTTTAACATGTTAACAAAAAAAGAGCAGTCGGAAACGACTGCTCTTTTTTTGTTTTTATAAAGTCTCTCTTTCCAAAAAGGGGGTGGTTTTTTATAAATATAAAGAACTTCCTAAACCGTCGTCTTTTAGTTTTGCAGTATATTCAATATTTTCGGTTACTTCCGTTTCTCTGCAAAATACAGTAAAAGACCGTTCATCTATAAGTTCAATTTTCAGCGCACAAACTTTTGTCAGATATTTCGACATACTTTCATAGCCGCCGTAAACATCATATAATTTTCTTCCGGTTTCACTTTCTTTATCGATTTCGGTAATCCATTCAGCGTCTTTTATTGTAAAATCTTCCCAAAAAGAAAGATTATCCAAACCGCAAACTTCTTTGCAGATTACGTTAAAACATTTTTTACCCCAATAGTCGTGTATTATAAATTTTAAACAATCTTCCGAATAATTTATTTCGATTATTTCGCTGTCGGGCCATAATATATTGTTAAAATCCATGAAATACACCTTCTTTTAAAATTATAATACCATAACGATTTAAACAATTCAACACAAATACAATCCCTCAGTCAGCTTCGCTGACAGCTCCCTTTACACAAGGGAGCTTATAAAAAAAGGACAGAATACTCTGTCCTTTTTTATTATTCAGTTTTATCTTCTTCATCATCGTCATTATTGAGAACCGCATAGATTCTTTTTGCGCCGAAGAAAAAAATCAGCAAAGGAAAAACCGCATACATTCCGAAAACAGGCCAGAGTTCTCCCCTGCTTTCTTCCGGAACGGAAAAATACATCCCCGCTCCAAGCCAGATGAAAAACAGAAAAACAGCCAGAGTTATAACGGAAGTTGTTATAATTTTCTTTGTGTTTTTGGATAAAACCGGTTTTTCAAATTTCGGAAATTTTTCAGTGATCATTGTTGTTTTCTCCCGAAAGAATGTTCGGTTCCGCTGCGGAGCCTTTTGATATTTTCCCTGTGCGCATAGAAAACAAGAAGCGCCATAAGCCATGAAAGGAAAGTATAAGGAATAACTTCTTTAAACATATCCCTTCCGCCAAGCCAAAGCACAACAAAGTTCAGAACAGGATAGAGCGAAGCGCCGCAAAGACATACTGCGGAAACGATTTTGATGATGAAAACCATCGGCGCGATTCCGATTGCGATCGTTACAAAAGCGACCCAGTTGAGGACAAACATTGCGCCGAGGGCAGTTGAAATTCCCTTTCCTCCCCGGAACTTGAAATAAAGCGGATAGATATGTCCGATCATTACAAAAAGCGCCGCAACATAGGCAATATCAAATTGTATCGGATATGCTTCTCCGATTTTCCTTGCGATAAAGACAACCAACGCGCCTTTTGCAAAGTCACCGACAAAGGTCCATGTTGCCGCCCTTCTTCCGTAAGTGCGGAGCATGTTCGTCATTCCGGCGTTTCCGCTTCCGAAATCGCGGATGTCGCTTGATTTATGATATTTTGAAATGAGTATTGCCATATTGATGCTTCCGACAAGATAGGCAATTACTGCAACAGCAAGACAGGCCAGAACGGTATTCCAGAATTCGTTCATTTTTTATCCTCCGAAGGAAAAGAATCAGCCTCTGTCGTTTCCGCGTTCACGGATCACCATTTTGATGGGGGTTCCGGTAAGTCCGAAAGTTTCTCTGATCTGGTTTTCAAGATAACGCTGGTAAGAGAAATGGAAAAGGTCGGAACGGTTGCAGAAAGTTACAAAGGTGGGCGGGTTGGTGGAAGCCTGGGTCATATAATAAATCTTCAGGCGTTTGCCCTTATCGGAAGGCGGCTGAACTTTTGCGGTTGCATAGGCAAGCATATCGTTGAGCATACCGGTAGAAATTCTTCTGCAGTTCTGGTCATGGGTGGAAACAATAAGTTCAAAGAGCTTGTTGAGTCTCTGACCGGTTTTTGCGGAAATGAAAACAAAAGGAGCGTAGGACATGAAACTGAAATCCGTCTGGAGTTTTTTTGTGAACTCATTCATGGTGTTGGTTTCTTTTTCAACCGCGTCCCATTTGTTGATTGCAATTACGCATGCTTTTCCCTGTTCATGGGCATAACCTGCAACTTTGCTGTCCTGTTCGGTAAAGCCTTCGGTTGCGTCGATCATAATCACGCAAACGTCGCTGCGGTCAACTGCCATATAAGAACGGAGAACACTATATTTTTCGATTTCGTTGTCAACTCTGCTTTTGCGGCGGATACCTGCGGTATCGATAAGAACAAATTTGCCGAATTCGTTTTCAACTTCGGTATCGGTTGCGTCACGGGTGGTTCCCGCCATATCTGCAACGATAACTCTTTCTTCACCGGCAATTTTGTTTACAAGGCTGCTTTTGCCTACGTTCGGTTTACCGATAATGGCTACCTTGATTGTATCATCTTCGGTTTCGTCTTCTTTGTCGAAATCGATATATTTGAAACATTCATCAAGAAGGTCGCCGGTTCCGTTGCCGTGAACGGAAGAAACCGGGAACGGATCGCCGAGTCCGAGGTTGTAAAATTCATAGAATTCAGGGGGCGGAGCACCGATTCTGTCGCATTTATTTACGCAGAGAACAACGGGTTTTCCGCTTTTAAGGAGCATTGAAGCGATATCGGCATCGTTTGCGGTAACACCGGAGTTAAGATCGGTTACAAGAATAATAACATCCGCGCTTTCGATTGCGACATTTGCCTGCGCTCTCATTTTAGAAAGAATACCGTCATCGGTTTTGGGTTCAATACCGCCGGTATCCACAAGCATTACCGTTCTGTTGAGCCATTCGCATTCGCAGTAGAGTCTGTCCCTGGTTACGCCGGGGGTATCTTCAACAATTGCAAGGCGTTTTCCGGTAAGCTTATTGAAAAGTGTGGATTTGCCTACGTTGGGGCGTCCCACTATTGCAATAATTGGTTTAGCCATTTTTATATTCCTCCAAACGGAATTTATCCGTAAATTACATCACATTCGTCTTCTGCTTCTTCGCCAAGCATTGCGCAAAGAAGTTTGTATCCGTCGTTCGGCACCATGAGCACCGGAACGCCGAGTTCATGCTCAACCCATTCGGGAGTTGTGTCATCGATAAATTTATCGTGCTCATATCGGAGAGTGCTTTCACAGATGAGCACCGCATCGCCGTTTTCTCTTCCTTTAAGCTGTTTTGCAATATCCCCTCCGGTAAGAAGGCCGGTAACGGTTATAAGTTCGCCGAAGAATTCGTTTTCCATTGCAAGAACGTCGATTTTAAGGCCGCTGTAACGTTTTTCCGCAGCATCCGCAAGTTCTCTTATGGTGGAAAAAGCTGCTTTGCCGGTTGGAATAGTTACATGACGGTCATATTCCCCTTCAGGGAAATAATCGAAAGCTTCGTAAAAATCGTGTTTAAGCAAAGCGCAAAGTCCAACTCCGTCTTCAAGCTGGGTGAATTCACCGTAATATTCATATTCCGGGAACGGAAGTTCCGCCTTGATGAAAAATTCATCGGCGGCATAGAAAACCGGTTCGCCGTATTTTTCCATACATTCCGCACGGAATTCATCAACAATTTTAATTACCTCGAGGGAGCTTTCCTTATCGAAAGGAGTCAGCTTCGGAAGTCCTGCTCTGCATTTTGTAAGACCGACCGGAACACAGACCGCGCTTTCCACGGAAGGACCGAGTTTTTCAACTTCGCTGAAGCTGTAACGAAGCTCTTCCCCATC
>JAZQUO010000050.1:0-15736 GCA_045631325.1 Oscillospiraceae bacterium | reverse complement strand
ACCGAGAGATTTGTTATCTCTTGCCATTTCGCGTTCGCCCTGAAGAACGTGAACTTCAACGGAAGTCTGGCCGTCAGCAGCGGTGGAGAAAATCTGAGATTTCTTTGCGGGGATGGTGGTGTTTCTGTCGATGATTTTGGTGAATACGCCGCCGAGGGTTTCAAGACCGAGGGAAAGAGGAGTTACGTCAAGAAGAACAAGACCTTTAACTTCGCCGGAAAGAACGCCGCCCTGGATCGCTGCACCGAGTGCTACGCATTCATCGGGGTTGATGCCTTTGAAAGGATCTTTGCCGGTGATGTTTTTAACTGCTTCCTGAACAGCGGGGATTCTGGAAGAACCGCCGACGAGAAGGATTTTGTCAAGTTCGGAAGCTTTGAGTCCTGCGTCGGAAAGAGCCTGGCGAACCGGTCCCATGGTTGCTTCAACAAGGTCTGCGGTGAGTTCGTTGAATTTTGCTCTGGAAACGTTTACGTCAAGATGTTTCGGGCCGGTTGCGTCCGCGGTGATGAAGGGAAGGTTTACGTTTGCTTGGGTCATGCCGGAAAGTTCGATTTTGCATTTTTCTGCAGCTTCTTTAAGTCTCTGCATTGCCATTTTATCGGAACGGAGATCGATTCCGTTTTCCATTCTGAACTGTTCGGCAAGGTAGTTGATAAGTCTGTCGTCGAAGTCGTCGCCGCCGAGGTGGTTGTTACCTGCGGTTGCAAGAACTTCCTGGATGCCGTCGCCCATTTCAATGATGGAAACGTCGAAGGTACCGCCGCCAAGGTCGTAAACCATGATTTTCTGGTCGTCTTCTTTGTCTGCGCCGTATGCAAGAGCAGCAGCGGTGGGTTCGTTGATGATACGTTTTACTTCAAGACCTGCAATGCGGCCTGCGTCTTTGGTTGCCTGGCGCTGTGCGTCGGTGAAATATGCGGGAACAGTGATAACTGCTGCGGTTACGGTTTCACCGAGATATGCTTCTGCGTCAGCTTTGAGCTTCTGGAGAACCATTGCGGAAATTTCCTGGGGGGTGTAACCTTTTCCGTCAATGTTCACTTTATAATCGCTTCCCATGTGGCGTTTGATGGAAGTGATGGTTCTTTCGGGGTTGGTAACAGCCTGGCGTTTTGCTGCCTGGCCTACTACACGTTCACCGGTTTTGGAAAAACCGACAACGGAAGGGGTGGTTCTTGCGCCTTCGGGGTTGGGAATTACGACTGCTTCGCCTGCTTCCATAACAGCTACGCAGGAGTTGGTGGTACCAAGGTCAATACCGATAATTTTTGCCATAATATATTCCTCCAATTAAGTTAAAGATTTACAATTTTGATTATATTAAAAAGTTTTGCTTTGGTTTACAAATTTGGTTCAGTTTGCGACAACTACCATTGTGTGGCGGATAACTTTGTCGCCAAGCATATATCCTTTTCTGTAAACGTCGGTTACGATGTTTTCTTCATAAGCCGGATTGTCGATATGCATAACCGCTTCATGAAGGTTCGGATCGAACTGAGCGTCCATTGCGGGGATTTCCTTTACCCCGAGGTTATCAAAAACTTCAACAAGGGTGTTCTGGATAAGCGCAATTCCCTTTTTGAATTCCTCGTCCTTGCATTCATAGTTGAGTGCTCTTTCGAAGTTATCGAAAACGGGGAGAAGCTTTTTGACTGCGTCAACCGTTGCGTCGCCGTAAATTGCGTCTTTTTCGCGCTGGCTTCTTTTGCGGAAGTTGTCATATTCCGCAAGGGTGCGGAGATATTTGTCATAAAGCTCGTCTTTTGCCTTCTGAAGAGTTTCAAGTTCTTCCCGGAGGCTTTCGAGTTCCGTTTTTTCTTCGGTAACTTCGTTCTGCTGTTCTGTTGGGGTTACTTTTTCTTTATCCATTGTCATCACCTGTTTTTCTCTGATATGTTATAGAAAGCAGTGTGCCGAGTTTTTCAGCAAAATATTCAAGATGGGGAATAAGTCTTGAATAATCCATTCTTACCGGTCCGATAAGACCGATGGTTCCGCAATCGTTTTCACCGATCGAGAACCTTGCAACAAGAAGCGAACTTCCGGAAAGTTGGGAAAGGCTGTTTTCCTTTCCGATGAAAACCGTTACGCCGGAAGGGTTATTTCCGATCACCGGTCCGAGCTTTTCGCGTTTTGAAATAAGCTTCATTATTTCAAGCGCTCTGTCGGAATATTCGTTGTAGGTAAGAAGCTTTTCTCTTCCGCCGAGATAATACTGGCCGTCATAAACTTCTTTACAAAGTTCGTAAATTCCGACCATAAGGGGATTGAAAACTCCGGAATATTCTCCAAGCTGGATCGAAACAGCGTTCATGAATTCGGCGGAGATATCTTTAAGAGTGTGTCCGCAGAAACGGTCTTTTGCGAACTTGCGGAAGAAATCCGCAATTCCGGTGTTTACCCGGAAACCAAGGCGGCAGACCTTGCTTTTAACAACTCCGTTGGAAGCAATTACAAGAAGAACTACCGTTGTCTCATCCGCCGGAACTATGTCGATATGTTCGACTGTTACGTAGTTCGGGGTGGTTGTCATTGCAACCGTTGCACAGCCGGTATATTCCGCAAGGGTTTCGGCACAATCCGCAAGGAGTTTATCCGGATCCGGGTCGCTTACGTTGAACAGGGCGTCGATTCCGTCCTTCTCGTCATCCGTAAGAGGCTTTAAATGCATAAGGCTGTCGATATAAGCCCTGTAACCGAGATGGGAAGGAACTCTTCCTGCGGAGGTGTGAGGCTGTTCAAGAAAGCCCATTTCAAAAAGAGCAGCCATTTCGTTTCTTACCGTTGCGGGTGAAACGGAAATTCCGGGGAATTCGGAAAGCGTTTTTGAACCTACCGGTTCGCCGGTGCGGATATATGTTTCAACAATTGCGGAAAGGATTCTTTTCTTTCTGTCGTCAAAAAACATTCTGTCGCTCTCCTTCCTCAGCTGCTTATTTCGTTTTAGCACTCATATCTTTCGAGTGCCAACAACCATATTATACTGATATTTTTCCCGTTGTCAAGCGAATATACAAAAAATTCACAATTTTTTAGCACTTTTTATATTTGAGTGCTAATTTTGTCAAAAAAGCGATAATTTACAATGTATTATAATAAAAAGAAGCGCACCCTAACCGGGTGCGCTTCTTTAATAATGTTAATAATGATTTATTCTTCAACAATGATATCTGCGGTTTTTCCGTTTACAAGGGAGATCAGAAGGGAAGGTTCGATTTCGATCTGTCTTCCGATTTTTCCTGCGCTTACGGTAACGGTTTTTAAATCAAGAACCGCTTCGTGGAAAACGGTCGGAAAAAGTTTTTTCATTCCGATGGGGGAACAGCCGCCGTGGATATAACCGGTAAGACCGAGAAGATCCGCGGAAAGGACCATTGCGACACTTTTTTCGCCGACAGCCTTTGCGGCTTTTTTATAATCAAGCCTTGCGGCGCCGGGAACAACGAAAACATAAAAATTTCCTTTTCCGGCTTTTAAAACAAGGGTTTTGTAAACTTCGGAAACGTCTTTTCCGATAAGTCCCGCAACGGTTACCGCGTCGCAAGGTGCGCCTTCCTCGATTTCATATCCATGGGGGATATAAGGGGCTTTTTTCTGGTCAAGAATGCGCATTACGTTTGTTTTATCGT
This sequence comes from Oscillospiraceae bacterium, assembly GCA_045631325.1. Classification (GTDB taxonomy): domain Bacteria; phylum Bacillota; class Clostridia; order Oscillospirales; family Ruminococcaceae; genus UMGS1668. The sequence continues at coordinate 12,104 of JAZQUO010000050.1, read as the reverse complement.
CTTTTTTCAAAAGTTTACACCTCGCTTATGTCGAAATATTCTCCGACAAAGGTTGAAAAACCTTCGTTTGCGGCAAATTCAACGTCATCCATGGAATGAACGGTAAAGCAGCAAAGTCTTGTTCCGTAAAAACGGTTGAGAGCAAAACCAAGGCTTTTGTCGTCGAATTTATAGGAGATGAAGTCCGGTTTTGCCTTGAAGTTGAGAAGAAGATTCGAAAGCGCCCAACCGAGGAATCCATCCACTCCAATGTGGCCGTTTCCGGCGGAAAGCTGGCCGCGGATTACTTCCGGATGGTTGTTTTTGAACCATTCAAGAACAAAGGGGTTGAAACTGATTACGTTAAAATTACCTTCGTAATTTTTGAGAGCCTGATATACTCCTTCAAGAAAACCGGAATCAAAATCCGCTCCGCTTGTTTTAATTTCGCAGGAAACCGGAACGCCGCCGAGAACTTCAAGAACTTCGGTGAAAAGCGGAATTTTTTCTTCGGTTTCTTTAAGGCGAAGTGCGGAAACTTCCTCAAAAGTCATTTCGGCGATATCTTTATCGACACCGCAGACTCTTTTTGCATTTTTGTCATGGAAAACAACGATTTTTCCGTCTTTGGTCGGCTGAACGTCAAGTTCAACGCCAAGTTCATTTTCGGCGGCTTTTCTGAAAGCGCCGAGGCTGTTTTCGGGAAGAACGTCGTCGTGATAACCTCTGTGGCAGTATGCAACGGGCATATCAAAGAAACGGAATTTGTTCGGAGTGGTCATATAGACCAAAGCGCAGGCCGCAAGCAGGAAAATTATAATGAGCACCATCACAATTCCGGCGAGCACGGGATTTTCAAGCATCAGTCATCGCCTCCGACATCAAGGGATTCGAGCATATCTTTCTGCTTAACAGGTTTGCTGTCGCCGTGTCTGACCTGCAAAAGCATAAGGAACGCAATAATTTCCATGATAACGGCATAGGGGAAAAGAATTCCGTAGCTGTCGATTTTTTCGATAAGGAAACCGGCAAGCATAGGGGTCACAATCTGTGCCGCCATGGAAGCGGTGTAATAATATCCGGTGTATTTTCCGATATCGCTGCCCTGGCTCATTTCCCAGATTATCGGGAAAGTGTTTACGATTACGCAGGCATAACCGAAACCGATTATTACAAAGAACGGAATAAGATGGAGTCCGGCGCTTCTGAAGAAGGACATTACAAGGAAGCAGAAAGTCATTACGGAAAGACCGATCATAACGGCTTTTTTGCGTCCGAATTTTGTCGCAATCATACCGGAAGGAATATAAGAAATAATGGAACAGACAGTTGCGACCATGAGATAGTTAGCAAAGCTTCCGCCTTTTACGGAAAGGAAGTTGGTCATATAAAGGCTGAAGAAAGTTGTAACTGCGTTATATCCGAAGAAGAAAAATGCAACGCAGCCGAGCATAAAGATAAGGCTTCTGAGAATTTCTTTCGGCATTTTTTTGCCTTTTGAAAGTTCTTCGTTAAGTTCCGCTTCGGTGCTTTCGTAACCGCCGGATTCTTCCATTTCTTTAACAAGCTTGTTTTCGCGGACAGTAAGAACGAGAATTATAACCGAAGCGATCATGATTCCCGCAATGATTGCGAAAATCGGGAAGAAGTTCGGTTTTCCTTCCTTCGGAACAAGAAAACTTATGAGAGCAAGGGAAATAACTCCGCCGACCGCGCCCATAAGGTTGATAACGGCGTTACCTTTGCTGCGGAGTTTTTTCGGAGTTACGTCCGGCATAAGGGAAACGGCGGGAGAACGGTAGGTTGCCATTGCAAGAAGGGTAAGACCGAGGCAAAGGGCAAAACCGAGAAGGTTTTCGGTGTTGTCAAAATAGGGCAGGAAAAGCATGCTTATAACTGCAACGATAGTTCCGAAAACAATATAGGGGGTTCTTTTGCCGACGGGGGTATGGGTTTTGTCGGAAAGGGAACCGAAAAGCGGAAGCATTATAAGGGCAAGCATATTGTCGATTGCCATGATCTGTCCGGTTGCGGTTTCACCGATTCCGAAAGTATTTTTAAGAATAAGCGGAATGATTCCGTCATAAGCCTGCCAGAAAGTGCAGATTGAAAGGAAAGCAAGTCCGACAAGAAGGGTGCGTTTATAATTGAGTTTCATAAAATGGACCTCCTTTTAAAATCAATCGACGTCCTCGATAATCTGTTCGGGTTTTTCGTCAAGAATATCGGGGTGGCGAAGAATCCAGTCAAGCTGTTTGAATGCGTTTGCATAGTAATGTCCGTCGGTGATTCTTTCGTCGGAAACAACGGTGAAATCAACATATTTGTGTTTTTCAACGCTGCCGTCTTTCTGGAGTTCAAGAGCAGTTCTCTTTGCGCCGAAAGCGAAGAAAATCGGGCAGGTTCCGAAGTTGTAAAGATGGTGATAAACAGGGGGAATTCCGAGGGAACCGAGGTTTGTGATAAACATGCTGCAATGGAAGGGCGAAGCTTTGTGGATTATTTTGGGCATGAAACCGAAATAATCCATAAATTCAAGAAGAGAAATGAGAAGGCGGATAAGAAGAGCGGGAAGCCAGTTTATAACTTTTGCAACAACGTCGAAAAGGTTGGAATCTCCTTCCTGTCTTGCCTCTTCAATTGCAACTTCCATTTTGCGGTAAACGTCCTCCGCGGTATCGCCGGGTTTGAAGATTACCTTTATTGCGGATTCCTGGGCGTTAAGCTCCATGCTTTTTTTGACCATCATGCAGACTGTGATATCCTCGCCTGCCTGATAAATTCTTTGTCCCGCAATAAAACGGTTCATTGCGGGTTTCTGTGAAACAAGTCTTATATAAGCTGCAATCATTACATGAAGAAAACCGAATCCGGAAAGACCGTCTTCGCGGCGTTTTTTCTTTATGTAGTTTTCAATTCTTCCAAGTTCAACAGAACCGGAAAAAAGGTTCGAGGAATCGTTTCTCGTTTTCATAATAAACGGAGAAACATAAGACATCGGGGACAAAGAACGGACGCGGTATCCGTCATAACGGTCGCCGAAGCGTTTTTTTCTCTTTTCCATAAAAAAACAAATCCTTTCTGCGTAAAAACGCATATAATTATATATATTATAGCATAAAAAAATATTAAATACCATAAAAAGAAAAAATATTAAAATAATGGCATAATAAAAGGAAAAAAAGAAAAATTTCCGGGAATGCGAAGTTGAAAAATACAACTGTTATGGTTTTAACACTTGACTTATTGTTATATTGTGGTAAAATGTTATTTAATTGGTCTTGATAGGATGGCGTTCCCTTTTATGTGCAAAAAAGAAGTATCTGTTGAAGTTATGGCGGAAAAAATCCGCGAAGGAGATTATAACGATTTCGGAAAACTTCTGAATCTTTGCGCCTATATTCCTAAAGAAACGTTCTCTGAGGCACAAAAACTTGGTTACGAAAAGGAAGATATCCTTCAGGAATCCGTTGTTGCGTTTCTTCATGCTCTCCATTCCTATGACGAAAAAAAGGGAGCGGGTTTCAGAACCTTCGCAGCGGTCTGCATAAGAAACCATATTGCTTCGATTTTAAGAAGCGGCCAGAGATCAAAAAATTCGGCAATGCTGAATTATGTTTCAATAGATGATATCGATCTTGCTTCAAAAAGCGAACCGGAAACCGATTGGATCGAAAAAGAAAGCCTTTTCAATATGAAAAAGCGGATTTTTGAAGTTCTTTCGGAATTTGAACTTGAAGTTCTCCGGCTTTATCTTTCCGGTTTTTCATATAAAGCAATCGGCGAAAAAATCGGAAAGACAGAAAAATCTGTCGGAAATGCGCTTTCGCGCGTCCGAAAAAAACTCCGGACCGAAATCGGACCGGAAAATTAATTATTTTTGGTATGCGGCTTTCGGGCTGGATATACGAATGCTCCGTGGATCCCGGCAACGTTTCTTTCAAGGCGGTTGTTGTAAACCAAGGGCAAATACATTTATTCAAAAGAAGAGGTAAAAACAATGTACGAAGACAAAACCTTAGTGTGCAAAGAATGCGGAAAAGAATTCGTTTTCACCGCTGGTGAACAGGAATTCTATGCAGAACGCGGTTTCGTAAATGAACCCCAGCGCTGCAAAGATTGCCGCGATGCACGCAAGAACAAAATCAAAACCCAGAAAGAAATGTACACCACCACCTGCGCAGCTTGCGGATGCGAAGCAAAAGTTCCTTTCAAACCCAGAGAAGATCGCCCTGTATATTGTAGCGAATGCTTCGCAAAAATGAAAAACGAAGAATAATTTCTGAAATTTTTCAGTTTAATAAAAATCCCCGGCCTTTCGGCCGGCGATTTTTTGTTTTTATCCGACATATTCAAGTTTTTCAAAATCGATTCCGGAAGAAAATTTTGCGGTGCTGTAAGCAAAAAGAATGTTTCCGAATTCATTCGCGCGTATTGCCGAAAGCTGGCTTTCGCTTGCGGAATCAAGATCGACAAAAGTGATTTTTCCAAAGTTTGAAACAAGGAAAGGAATCCAGCTTTTTGCGCTTTCGTCACCGAAAATAAGAATGGAATTTCTTTCTCCCTGGCTTTCGGAAACGGTTATTTCGATAACCGGCGAAATTCCGCCGAAGATCATATCGGTTTTGTCCTCAAAATTCTTTCCGTCATAGATAAAAAGATTGCTGTAAATGCTTCGGGTTCCGTTGGGGTTGCGGTGTTCAACAATGATTCCGGAACCTCCGACATATTCATAAAGAGAAACAAAATCCGGTTCGGAATATGCTTTGAAAAAATCGTTTGCAAGGTTTCCGTAAAAACCGTGGGAAGCGAACGAAACGGAAAAAGAATCGAGTTTGTTTGCAGTTATTCCAAGTCTGCTGCAAAGTTCACCGTAAATATAATATCCGCCGAGGGAGGTCGGAATATCCTCCGTGTGGTAATAGATATATTCGTTCCGGTGGTCATAAAGAGTCTGGTAAATATCGGTCGTGCGTACTCCGCCTTCAAATTCGGAATACATGCGGTTTATCATATTGCGCTGGTTAAAGAAATCGTCGCGGGCAAAACTTTCGATTTCATGCTGAAGGATCGCAGAGGAAGTCGGAACAAGCATGAAATAAGGTTTTATCTGTTTCTTTTCCGAAAAACCAAGGATATAGTTCTTTGCCGCGGAAAAAGTTCTTGAAGTCGGTTTCTGAATATCCCGGAGAAGGCTTCCTTCGCTTCCGATATATATATCACCGAAGCGGCGCACTCCCGAAAAATAGCGCAGGCTGTCCATAAGTTCCGAAAGTTCTTCCCGGAAAGGGATGTTACCGGAAATAACGGTTTCGGTTTTTTCGATAAAAGTTCCTTCGGAAGGAAAGCTTTCTTCCGAAAGAACGTTGAACGCAAGGGCAAGGCTTGTTGCAAAAAGCATTGCCGTGATTAAAAAAGCTGAAAACTTCTTCATCGGAAAAAGCCTCCTTTCAACAGAAATTTTTTAAAAAATCAAAGCAATTCCGCAGTTATGATAACAAGTAGGACCGCGCTTTCCAAAACGGCAAAAATGTTGAATGCGGCGGATTTTTTCTTGCTGAGATAACGGATGAACATACTGAATGCGCTTATAAGGAAAAATGCTCCGCCGAAAAGCAAAAGAATGTTCTGTGAAACGATATAGGTTATCGAATCCGTTACAACCGCGGCGCCGATTCCGAACATGGCTTTATAAGAAGTGATTATTGAACCGAGGTCGGAAGAAGAAAAAATCACCATCGAGAACATTGTTACCGCAAAGGTATATACTCTTGCGAAAAAATGCGGAATATTCTGAAGAATTTTTTTAAGGAAGAATTCCTCAAGAATAATGAATGCCGCAATATAAAGTCCCCAGAAAATGAAGTTCATTTTTATTCCAAACCATATTCCGCAAAGCATGGATATAAGAATCGTGTTCACGATGAACTGGGGGCGGGAATTTTTGTCGTTGCGGAGAACGTCATATACATAATGGCGGAAAAACGCCGTTACGGTCATGTTGAAGCGGTCAAGGAAATCCGAAACGGAAGGACTTTGGAACGGAAAATAAAAGTTTTTCGGAAGATCCATTCCGAAGCATCTTCCGAGTCCTCTTGCCATATCGCAGAATCCGGAAAGATCGAAAAAGATCATCATCGAGAAAACAACCATATCGAGCCATGCCCCGAAAACAGAAATTTCTTCCGAATTCGCGGCAAAAAGTTCTTCATGCAGCTGCGCAAGGGGAGTTGCGAGAACAACGTATTTTGCAAGACCGCGGATGAAAAGATAAAGTCCGGTTCCGGTTTCGGAAAGGGAAAATCTGCTTTCGGAAACGGGATGAAAGTCCTTTGCGCGGAAAAGAGGTCCTCTTGTAAGTTTTCCGAAGAACGCAAGAAAAACAATAAAATCCGCGGGGGAATGAATAGCCTTTGCTTCGCCCTTATAAAGATCGACAAAATATCCGATTGCGGTAAAGGAAACGACCATTAAAACAAAAGGCGAAAAACCGCCGGAAAGCTGGCTTTGGACGGAATAAAAAAGAATTGCGCCGATATTGATGAAAAGCGCCGAAAGAAAAACAAATTTTTTCTTTTTTGGATTTTCGGAATTCCGGGAAAGAATTTCGGAAAGGATATAAAGAATTATAATGTCCGCCGAAAGAAAAATAAAATCCTCCGGTTTTGAAAGAAGGATGAATGCTCCGGAAATAACCGCAAGAACAGCGCTTTTTAATTTTTGCGGAGCAAGATTGAAAACAAGAAGCGCCGCGGGAACAAAGAAATATAAAAATGTAAGACTGTTTATATTCAAGATTCTGGGCGCCTCCTTTTCGTTAAGATTCTTTTATTTTTTCAATGGCGGAAAGAAGTTCCGCTTTTGTTGTTATGATCGGAAGAATTTCCGAAAGCGAATTTGCCGAAAGCATCTTCGGAAGAGAAAAATATTCGCAGATCTTTCTTCGGAGAACGGCGGAATTTTCTCCGCCGGAAAGGCCGATTTCGAAAAGAAACGCCTTTGTAAGGGGTTCGATCCTTTCGGAATTTCCGTTTTCCGGGTCGATTCCCGCTTTGCGGAAAGCTTCGAGAAGAACTTCCGTTGTCATTCCCTCGACCCCGATAAGATGTTCCTTTCCGGGTTTTGCCTTGCGTTTTTCTTTTCCGGAAACGTCCGGAATAAAAACATTGGTGATTCTTTCCTTCGGAATTGCGGAGGAAAGATAATGCCGGAGGCGGAAACCTGCCGAATCCGAATCCGTAACAACGATTATTCCGTTTGTTTCGGCAATTTTGCGGATTAGGGAAAGTCTGTCTTTGTTGTTATATATCCTGAATCCGCCGAGTTCGATTATGTTTGCATCGAAAAGCGGAGCAAGGCGGATTTTGTCATATTTTCCTTCGACTATTATTGTTTCTTTTATTTTAATACGTTTTTGTGAATTTTCCATGAATCCTCCGTTATTTTATGGAGAAAAGTTTTGCGACAGTTTCGTCAAGAATAATGTCGCTGTCGCCGCCGGTGCTTTTCATTCTCTGTTCCGCATCAAGAAGAGTGTCGATGCATTCAAGAAGAGCGGCGGAAGAATATCTTCCCTGGGCGGTAAGGGCTTTGTCGATAAGAAACTGGCGGGGCTTCGGATAGCTTTTGGGGAAATCCGCCGCAATATCGAATTTTGTTTTTCCTTCGGCTCTTGCGGCTTTTGCCCGGAACATATCGATATACATTGAAGAAAGAATATTCAGGATAAGCGGAGCGGATTCTCCCATTTCACGAAGTTCTTCAAGAACAAGGAATGCTCCGGTTCTGTCCCTTGCGGCAATTTTTGCGGAAAGGTCAAAAACTTTTGCGTCCGGTGTCGCGCAGGTCATAAGGTCGATATCGGCTTTTGAAATAATTCCGGTTCCTTTATATTCCGCAACTTTCCGGGCTTCGTTCAGGAGAAGGGCGGAATCGCTTCCGCAGCGTTCGATCATATATGCACAAAGGTCGCGGTGGATGCTGCATTTGTATTTTGCACAGGTTTTTTCGATTATTGTGCAAAGTTCGGCAGTTGTGGGAGTTTCACATTTTATAACTCCGCCTTCGGCCTTGTCAATGATTTTTTTAAGGGATTCAATGCGGTTTTTCTTTCCGGTTTTGCTTTCGTTTTTTGATTTGGAATCCTTTTTTTGTTCGGTATCGACGGAATAGAAAACAAAAACAAGAACGGTCGAACCGCCCATTTCGCCGATTTCGGAAACAAGCTGTTCGAATTTTTTGAATTCGTTTTCGCCCATGCTTCCGAAAGGAAGATCTTCGCAGACAACGCATCTTCTTCCGCCGCCGAAAGTGATTTCAAAAGCGGCGTCACCGATCGTATCGGCAGAAACGTTTCCGGAAAAACGGTGGGTATCAAAACCTGTTCCGCCTTCGGTGGTCATGTTTATGATTTTGTTTACAATGGTGCGTTTGCGCTGGTCATCGGTTCCGCCGATAAAATAGCAGGGAAGCGGAACGCCGATTTTTAAATGGCGCCTTACTTCGTCCATATCTTTGAATATCATCTGGCATTCCTTCCTTTCGTAAGATTTCCGTTATATGCAAAAAATTGGCATTCACCGTTTTTGAGAACGATTATTTCGCTTGAACCGCTGTAAAATCCTCCGAAGTTCCGAAGAACAAGATATTCGCAACGAAGAAGAGGAAAATCTTCCGGCGAAACTCCGTCGAGAACAGCAATATCCGCCCGGCGGAATTTTGGTTCAATATCCATTATATCACATTCTTTAAAAATGTATAGGACTGTAACGCCGTTTGTTTCAAAAGTAATTGCGGAATCGGAAATTATTTCGGCAAAACAGGAATCTGAAACGGAAATTTTACCTTCCGAAACAGGTCTTGCAAAAGGATGATCCATACCGGAATCTTCGGTGCTCAAAAGAGCAAGAGAAAGTTCCGAAGATTCAAGAATTTCATGTTCCGCAGCGGAAGAAACCGATTCAAGACCGATGAAAACATTATATCCGGGGCCAAAATCAATGTTGTATCTGTCCGAAGAATCGAGGCCTTTTGTTATGAGCACGGATTCATTGTCTTCCGAGCACGAAATTGCGGTACCGTGCTCAAGAACGGAAACCTTTATTTCGGAAACGCCGGAAAACATAATCGAATCAACAAGGATTCCCGCAAGAAGCACAAAAACGGACATTAAAACGGAATGGCGGACATAACGGAAGCTTTTTGAATAAAGCATAGGGAAAATTATGAGCACCGCCGAACCGAATATCCATATAACGAACCAGAGTTTTGAAGTTTCAATATAAGAAAAAGAAAAGCTGCCGAAAAATTCCGCGATTTTAAGAACGATTCCATTGCATATCATTCCGAGAAATGCGCTTCCGCCCGCAAGAAAACCGAGGAACGGAACAAAGCCGAAAAGGACGGTAAGAATTCCGAAAAGTATGGAATATTGGATAAAAAATCCCGCGAAAACGTTCGAAAAGGGCGAAACAAGCGAAAATCCGCCGAAAACAGTTGCTGAAACGGGAAGAACAGCAAGAAAAGCAACAGAACTTACCCAAAAGGATTCGACAGCAAAACCGACGAAAGATTTTTTGTCTTTCTTTAAAATTTCAAGGGTCTTCGTTTTGAGCACCGGCGCAAAAACGGAAATTGAAAGGCAGGAAAGAACAGACATCAAAAAGCCGATGTCGCAAGCCGCAAGAGGATCGATAAGCAAAACAGCGGCGATTGCAATTCCGAGATTATCAATGGATTTTGAACCGGAAAAGAAAATTCCTGAAAGATAGTGCGCGATGAGCATGAATCCGGAACGAAGAATCGACATTCCGAAGCCGCCGATGAACATATAGATACCGACGAAAAAGAGTAGAACAAATTTCTTCATTTTCCGGTGACCTTTGATAAAGCCAAGAGCTTTTTCAAGGATTTCTACGATGATGACAAGATGCATTCCGGAAATTGCAAGAACATGGCTGAGTCCGCTTTTTCTGAAAGCGGCGGTTATTTCATTTTCAAGTTCGCCCCTTGTTCCAATTAAAATCTGTTCCATAAAAGGGGCGTGCCAATCAAGATAATTTTTATATATTGCGGAAGAAATCTTATCCCGGAGCAGATGGATATGATATTCAAAAGAAGAATTATCCCTTCCGGTAATTTCGATTGGCGAAGCAGTATAGCCGCAGACGGAAATTCCTCCGGAACGGTTTTCAAGGAACTCGTTTATATCGCCTTTGGAATATGTTCCGAAAGTGACTTCGCAGGAAATTTCGTCAAAAGCGCCGGCGGGGTTTTCGTCCCAACCGGAGAGCAAAAGAGTTATTTTCTGCGGCGCGCCTTCGATATCGATAGAAGAAGTTCTGACTTTATAAACGGGGTTTCCGCTTCCGGCGGAAATACCGACGATTTTTCCGGTTATTCCTGCAGTCATTCCGTCAAGAGCCTTTGCAGGATAATATTCGGTAATGACATTATGCGCAACAAGTCCGAAACCGAGAACGGCCGCAGCAAAAAGCGCGGAAAATTCCCGGAGTTTCTTCCCGGAAAAGAAAAATCCGAAGAACCCGAAAACGGAACATATCGCAAGAACAATTGAAAGTTCCGGACGGAGAAAGGAGGCGGAAAAAGCGCAGATCAACATTGTTATGCCAAATTTTGCAATAAGATACGACATTGTTCAAAAACCTCCTTTTTTTTTTTAATTATGCCAAAACAAAAGGGATTTTTCAATAGAATGTTAAATTATAATTTTTTTGAATTTTTGAAATTTTTGTCAAAGAAACTTGCAATTTAAAGCATTAAAGCATATAATAGAGTATATTATTCTCTCGGGAGGGAAAGTTAATGGCATTTAAAAGTGAATATCTCGCAAAAGTTTATGAAGATATCGAAAAAAGAAACCCCGGCGAAAAGGAGTTCCTCCAGGCAGTAAAAGAAGTTTTTGTTTCTCTTGAACCCGTTGTTGAACAGAACCCCAATATCGAAAAATGGGGAATTATGGAAAGAATTGCAGAACCGGAACGTTTTATCCAGTTTCGTGTGGCCTGGGTCGATGATTCCGGAAAAGTCCAGGTAAACCGCGGTTACAGAGTTCAGTACAACTCCGCAATCGGCCCTTACAAAGGCGGAATCCGTCTTCATCCTTCCGTCAACTCTTCAATAATCAAATTCCTCGGTTTTGAACAGGTATTTAAAAACAGCCTTACAAGCCTTCCTATGGGCGGCGGCAAAGGCGGCTGCGACTTCAACCCCATCGGCAAATCCGATCTTGAAATCATGCGTTTCTGCCAGAGCTTTATGACCGAGCTTTACCGTCATATCGGTCCGGATACCGACGTTCCCGCAGGCGACATCGGAACCGGCGCAAGAGAGATCGGATATATGTTCGGCCAATATAAACGAATCCGCAACGAATGGACCGGAACCCTTACCGGAAAAGGCCTTTCCTATGGCGGTTCCCTTGCAAGAACCGAAGCAACCGGTTTCGGACTTTGCTATTTCACCAAAGAGATGCTTGCTTCCAAAGGCGAATCTTTTGAAGGCAAACGCGTAATCATCTCCGGTTCCGGCAACGTCGGTACATACGCAAACAAAAAGACCACCCAGCTTGGCGGCAAAGTTGTTGCGCAAAGCGACGTTTCCGGTTACATCTATGATGAAAACGGAATCGATTACAAAATCGTTGAAAAAATTTATCAGCACCGCGGATTCATTTCCGAATACCTCGATTACGTTCCCACCGCAAAATTTGTCGAAGGCCCGAGAAATATGTGGCTTGACATAAAAGCGGACGTTGTTCTTCCCTGTGCGACCCAGAACGAAATCGACGAGGAAGCCGCAAAAGCAATCGTAGCAAACGGCGCAATCGCTGTTGCGGAAGGCGCAAATATGCCCAACACTCCCGAAGCTATCAAGGTTTATAAAAATGCAGGAATCCTTTATGCTCCGGGTAAAGCTTCCAACGCAGGCGGCGTTGCAACTTCCGGTCTTGAAATGACCCAGAACAGCGAACGCCTCAGCTGGACTTTCGAGGAAGTTGATGCAAAACTTGAAAGCATTATGAAAAATATCTATAAGAGCTGCGTTGATGCCGCCGCCGAATACGGCTTCGGTTATGACCTTGAAGCCGGTGCCAACATCGCAGG
>JAZQUO010000049.1:0-2642 GCA_045631325.1 Oscillospiraceae bacterium | reverse complement strand
AATACGAAGTTATCGGAACCGCAAAACACAGCGAAACCATGGAGGAAATGGTCGTTTACCGCGCCCTCTACGGTGAATTCGGCCTTTGGGTCCGCCCCGCATCAATGTGGGAAGAAACCGTCGAAAGGGACGGAAAAACATATAAGCGCTTCACCTATATTTGCGATTCGGAGGAATAAAGCCGAGCAGTTTTCTGAGGATTTTTTTATGAACAAAAAGCTTTTTTCAATGGTGCTCATAATCGTTCTTTCTTTTGTTTTTGTCGTGCTCGCAATCGATTCAAGATTAAAAACAGTGCATTACGAAATCGAAAACCCGAAGAGCGAAACCCCCTTGCGCATAGCTTTGATAACCGATCTTCATTCCTGCACCTATGGCGGCGAAGACCAGAGCGACCTTATCGAAGCAGTCCGTGCTCAAAGTCCGGATATGGTTCTTTTCGGCGGAGATATCTTCGACAGCAGAAGAATGCCGGACGAAAATTCGGTAACGGCTCTCGAAGCTCTCGGAAGGGAATTCGAATGTTATTATATCTCCGGAAACCATGAGGTAAGACACGGAAAACTTGATTATTATAAGGAAATCGTCGCTTCATGCGGAATAACGGTTCTTGACGGAACCCATACAAAAATTGCAATTTCCGCGGTAAGCGGAACACCGGATATCTACGGTTTCGATGATAAAAACGCCTACGGAAATTTAAGCGGACAGCTTGCCCATATCGAACAGATTTCCCAAAATTATCATTTTGAAGAATCCTTCAACGTCCTTCTTATCCACCGTCCGGAACATTTTGAGCATTACGCCGAACTCGGGTTCGACCTTGTTCTCTGCGGCCATGCTCACGGCGGACAATGGAGAATCCCGGGAATCCTCAACGGGCTTTATTGCCCCGGCGAAGGAATCTTCCCGAAATATGCAGGCGGTCTTTATGAAAAAGACGGAACCGCAATGATCGTAAGCCGCGGTCTTGCAAAAGAATCGAACCCCGTTCCCCGAATCTTCAACCGACCGGAACTTGTTATAATCGACATAACCTGAAAAAAGCACCCGCAAGGGTGCTTTTTTGCCTTCCCCCGGGGGAAGGTGGATTTTCTGTAGCTTGTTGCAAAAAAAGACGGATGAGGAATTACCGGGACCCCGGAGGGCATGCTCCCGTTTTATGGTAGGGCGGGGGCTTGCTCCCGCCGTAAAAAAGCCTTTCGGTCGGGTAAGCTGTCACCGCAGGTGACTGATGAGGTGTTAACTCTGTCCAATTAAAAACCCTCCGTAAAAAATTTACAATCCGTCTTTATTTTGCCATCCGTTTTATTATATAATGTATTTATAAAAGGAGGCGGTTTTTTGAAAAACACAAAACGCGATAATATGATCGCCCGGATTCTCTATCTTGCTGTGGGCGCCCTTTGCGGATTCTTCATGGTTTTTTCTTCCGATCCGGAAAAATTTTTCGGAACACCAAGGGATTTTGCAATGCAGATGGCGTTATGTATGGTTCTTATCCTTGCCGCATATATAATCCAGTCGGTGGTACATGAACTCGGTCATCTTGTTTTCGGCCTTTTAACCGGATATAAATTCATTTCCTTCCGTATCGGAAGTTTCATGTTCATAAAAAAAGACGGAAAACTCCGGATAAAACTCTATAACATCGTCGGAACCGGCGGCCAGTGTTTGATGATGCCTCCGCCCTGGAGAGAAAACCTTCCGACCGCTCTCTATAATTTCGGCGGATGTATTTTCAATTTTATTTCTGCCGTTTTGTTCCTGATAATTTTCATATTTGCGGAAAAAGGAAGCTTTTTTGCACTTTTTTCCGGAATGCTCTGCGCGGTGGGTTTCGGAAACGTCCTGCTTAACGGAATCCCCCTTCGGGTGAACGGAATTTCCAACGACGGAAACAATGCCCTCATTCTCGGAAAAAATCCTTCCGCTCTCCGGGCTTTCTGGCTCCAGCTTTATGTAAACGGTCTTCTGTCCGAAGGCGAACGCTATAAAAATATGCCGGAGGAATGGTTTTTTCTTCCCGGCGGCGAAGACCTTTTCGATCCGATGGTCTGCACCGTCGGCGTTATGAAATATAATTATTATTTCGATACCCATGATTTTGAAAAAGCGGAAACAGTCGCAAACTATATGCTCCATGCGCCGGGACTTCTCGGACTCCACCGGAACGAACTTTCCTGCGAACTTCTTTTCCTCCGGATTTTCCGCGGTGCGGAACCCGGGGAAATCAATGCGCTTTATACAAGGGAGCTTGACAAATACATAAAAGCAACGGCAAACTATGTTTCCCGCCGCCGCCTTGCCTATGCTTACCAGCTTCTTTACCTTAAAAACATCACAATGGCGCAAAAATGCCTCGAAGTTTTTGAAAAAACCGTAAAAACCTATCCCTATTCTTCCGAAATCGAAAACGAAAAGGAAATAATCGAACTTATAAAAGCAAAAGCCGAAATTTTCTAAGCCTTCCCCTGGGGGAAGGTGGATTTTTCGGCTTTGCCGAAAAAGACGGATGAGGGGAAAATAAGTAACCCGGAGGGCAAAGGCTTCTCCTTGATGCGGTGTTGTCCAAATCTTTGATTTGGTTAACAACACCCACGCAAGATTGTCCCGCAAGCGAAGCGAGCGGATGACAATTA